>NZ_JBQYSN010000099.1:0-17994 GCF_052686535.1 Agrobacterium sp. DKPNP3
CGGGGTGGAGGAGAGCCGTTTCCGGCCGATGCACCCCGGCGAGGTTTTCGACGTGCCTTCCGCCTGACAGCCGCCCCGTTTGCGACGCAACAGTCTGGTAATTTGCCGGTGTTTCCGCCATATAGGGCGAAAGCACGGGAAAATCCCGTATGAAAAGCGGTGTCAGGTTTAAAGCGATGGCGGATAGGGTCGAATTTGCGAAGATGAACGGGCTTGGCAACAAGATCCTCGTTGTCGATATGCGCGGCCGCAAGGATATGGTCACGCCAGCAGCTGCAATTGCTCTCAATGCCGATCCTGCCACTCAGTTCGACCAGATCATGGCCATCCACGATCCGCGTATCGCGGGAACGGATGCCTATATCGACATCCTCAATTGCGATGGCACCAAGGCGCAGGCCTGCGGCAACGGCACGCGTTGCGTGGTGCAGGCACTGTCTTCAGAAACCGGAAAGGCCAGCTTCACCTTCCAGACGGTGGCGGGTATCCTGAACGCCATCGAGCATGACGACGGCATGATATCGGTCGATATGGGCGTGCCGCGTTTCCGCTGGAGCGACATTCCGCTTTCGGAAGAGTTCCACGACACCAGCCGCATCGAATTGCAGATCGGGCCGATCGACGCGCCGATCCTGCATTCGCCGGCGGTCATGTCCATGGGAAATCCCCATGCCATCTTCTGGGTTGATCGTGACCCCATGACGTTTGATCTCGAACGCTTCGGGCCGCTTCTCGAAAACCATCCGATGTTTCCGGAAAAGGCCAATATCACGCTGGCGCAGGTGATTTCAGACAGCGCGCTTCGCACTCGCACCTGGGAGCGCGGCGCCGGGCTGACGCTTGCCTGCGGTTCGGCCGCCTGTGCTTCAGCTGTTTCTGCTGCCCGCACCGGCCGCACCGGCCGCAAGGTCAGCATCGATGTCGCCTCAAGCCCCATCCGCGTGCCGCTGACCATTGACTGGCGCGAGGATAACCACGTCATCATGACCGGCCCGGCTGAATGGGAATGGTCAGGTTCGGTCGACCCTGTCACCGGTTCGTGGGTGCAAGATGCGGTCGAGCGGGGGGCTGTATGAGCGGCGTCGAGGTCATAACCTTCGGCTGTCGTCTCAACACCTATGAATCGGAAGTGATGCGGGCGGAGGCCGAAAAGGCCGGGCTTAACAATGCCGTGCTGGTCAATACCTGTGCGGTGACCGGCGAGGCGGTGCGTCAGGCCCGCCAGGCGATACGCCGCGCCCGGCGTGACAATCCGCATGCGCGCATCATCGTCACCGGCTGCGCCGCGCAGACCGAAAAGCAGACCTTTGCCGACATGCCCGAGGTCGATGCTGTGCTGGGCAACGAGGAAAAGCTGAAAAGCGCCTCCTATCGGGCACTGCCGGATTTCGGTGTTTCGGCGGAAGAAAAGCTGCGCGTCAACGATATCATGAGCATCAAGGCGACGGCCCCGCAGATGGTGAAGCACATCGATGGGCATGTGCGCGCCTTCATTCAGGTGCAGAACGGCTGTGATCATCGCTGCACCTTCTGCATCATTCCCTATGGGCGCGGCAATTCGCGCTCCGTGCCGATGGGTGCGGTGGTCGATCAGGCCCGTAGACTGACGGAAAGCGGCTATTGCGAGATCGTGCTGACCGGCGTGGATGCGACCAGTTACGGCGCCGATCTGCCGGGTGAGCCATCCCTCGGGTATCTCGCCAAGACATTGCTGAAACAGGTGCCAGACATTCTGCGCCTGCGCCTTTCCTCCATCGACAGTATTGAGGCCGACCATCATCTGATGGATCTGATTGCCGATGAGCCGCGTTTCATGCCGCATCTGCACCTGTCGCTCCAGCATGGCGACGACATGATTCTGAAACGCATGAAACGCCGCCATTCCCGTGCCGATGCCATACGCTTCTGTCAGGATGTGCGGTCGCTGCGGCCGGAGATCGCTTTCGGCGCGGATATGATCGCCGGTTTCCCGACCGAGACGGAAGAGATGTTCGAGAACGCCGCGACGCTTGCGGAAGAATGCGGCATTTCCAGCCTGCATGTCTTTCCTTACAGCCCGCGTGCCGGCACGCCTGCCGCACGCATGCCGCAACTGGACCGCGCGCTTGTGAAGGAGCGGGCAGCGAGGCTGCGTGATCGCGGCGAGGCGCTGCGACGGGCGCATCTGCAAGGAATGGTCGGTTCGGTGCAGACCGTCCTCGTCGAAAACAACAGTTTTGCCCATACCGACAATTTCACGCTGGTGGCGGCACCTGATCTTGCCCCGCGCACTCTTGCGCAGGTTGCGATTACCGGCCACAACGGCAAACATCTTAATATGAGGCTTCTGGCGGCGGATGCGGCCTGAGGCGACCAAAGAGAAAAGACACGGGAACAACCATGGCCCTCGGCTTCATCAAAAAAGTCTTTTCGTTCGGCAAGGACAAGGCCGAAGCGGAAGAGCGGCCGCAGGAGGATGCTGCGCTTAAGCACGGCAATGAAAACGCCTCCTTCGAAGCCGCGCTGAGTGATGCTGAAACGCATGACCCCGTCGACAGGGACCCGGTTTCCGAACTTGAAATGGAGACGGCCGGCGGCCCGGCCCCTGACGAGGCGCAAGATCTAGCTTCCTCCGGCGAAAATGAAGACGAGGACGCGCCGCTTCTACCTGGCGCCGAGCTTTCTGGTGATATGGGCCTGGTGCCGCTGTCGCTGCTGCAGGCGGAAGCCGCGGCGGAGGAGCAGGCCGAGCTTACTCCAGAGTCTGACAACGTCGTGCTTGATCCTGATGCGATGGATGCGCTGCTTGACGAGGCGGAAGCCGCGACCGCACCTGAACAGGCTACGGTTCCGCCAGCCCTGCCGAAAGGCTTTTCGTCCGCCAGTGATCGGCAGGAGCCGGCACCTATCGCGCCTCAGGTAAAACTGACGTGGTTCCAGCGCCTGCGGGCCGGTCTTGCCCGCACCTCTACGCAGCTGACCACGCAGATTTCTGCACTCTTCACCAAACGCAAGCTGGATGAAGACACGCTCGACGAACTCGAAGACCTTCTTATCCAGTCCGATCTTGGCGTCGAGACCGCCATGCGCATCACCGGCGCCCTCTCTTCGGAGCGTTACGGCAAGGATGTAAGCGGTGAGGATGTGGCGCGCATCATGGCGGGCGAGATCACCAAGGTCCTGAAGCCTGTCGCCAAGCCGCTGGAACTCGATCTGTCGCACAAGCCACATGTCATTCTCGTGGTCGGCGTCAACGGCACGGGCAAGACGACGACCATCGGTAAGCTCGCCGCCAAGCTTTCCGGTTCTGGCCTCAAGGTGATGCTGGCGGCGGGGGATACGTTCCGCGCAGCGGCCATCGAGCAGCTGAAAATCTGGGCCGATCGGACCGGGTCGGAATTCATCGGCACCAAGCTGGGTGCGGATGCGGCTGGTCTTGCCTACGACGCGTATGAGCAGGCGCGGGCGCAGAAAAGCGATGTGCTCATCATCGATACCGCCGGCCGTTTGCAGAACAAGACGGAACTGATGGCAGAGCTGGAAAAGATCGTGCGCGTGCTCGGCAAGCTCGATCCGGATGCGCCGCACACCGTGCTGCAGACTCTGGACGCAACGACGGGCCAGAACGCCATGAACCAGGTGGAAATATTCCGCAACGTCGCGGGCGTTTCTGGCCTGATTATGACAAAATTGGATGGCACGGCGCGAGGCGGTATCCTCGTCGCCATCGCTGCAAAACACAAGCTGCCGGTTTATTTCATCGGTGTGGGTGAAGGTGTTGACGATCTGGAGCCCTTCGAGGCGGAAGATTTCGCCAAGGCCATTGCGGGAGTTTGAGTATGGATATTGAAAGCAATTCCAAGGAAAGCGAAAAGATGGTGGCGGAAATAAGCCCGCTCCTGAAATTCGTGCTCGAACTTGGCCCGCTCGTCGTCTTCTTTTTCGCCAATTCGCGTGGCGAATGGCTTGCCACCACTTTTCCGGTTCTGACAGAGTTCGGTGGCCCGATCTTCATCGCTACCGGCCTGTTCATGATCGCGACGGCGATCGCACTCTCCGTTTCGTGGGTGCTGACGCGCAAGCTGCCGATCATGCCGCTGATTTCAGGCATCGTGGTTTTCGTTTTCGGCGCTCTGACCTTGTGGTTGCAGAACGACACGTTCATCAAGATGAAGCCGACCATCGTCAACACGCTATTCGGCGTCATTCTGCTGGGCGGCCTGTTCTTCGGGCAGTCCCTGCTCGGTTACGTCTTCAATTCCGCCTTCAAGCTGACGGATGAAGGCTGGCGCAAGCTGACCCTGCGCTGGGGCATCTTTTTCCTCTTTCTGGCGGTGCTGAACGAGGTTGTCTGGCGCATGTTCTCAACAGACACCTGGGTAGCCTTCAAGGTCTGGGGCACGATGCCGATCACCATCATCTTCACCATGGCGCAGATGCCTCTCGTCATGCGCCATTCTGTCGAGCCGCTTGGCAAGGACGAAAAATGACAGTTGCGGAGATGCCGGCTTCCCGTTCGCGTTCGCTCAAGTGGTTCGGCGTGGCCGCCGGGCTGCTTCTCCTGCAGATCATCATTCTCTACGCCATGGGCCGTATTCTGATCTGTGAATGCGGTTATGTGAAGCTGTTCGAACCGGGCGTGAACACGCCGGGCAACTCCCAGCATATCGCTGACTGGTACACGCCGTCGCATATCATTCACGGCTTCCTGTTCTATTGGTTCGCGTGGCTGCTGTTCCGTAACAAGCTGCTTTCCATGCGGCTTTCCCTTGCGGTTCTGGTGGAGGCCGCTTGGGAAATTCTAGAAAATTCGCCCATCATCATCGATCGCTACCGAACCGCGACCATGGCGCTGGGGTACACGGGCGACAGTATCCTGAACTCGGCGATGGATACGATTTTCATGGCCCTTGGTTTCCTCTTCGCTGCTCGGGTGCCGGTCTGGTTGACGGTCCTGATCGCCATCTTCTTTGAAATCTTCACCGGCTGGCTGATCCGCGATAATCTGACGCTCAATGTGGTCATGCTCGTCTGGCCGGTAGACGCGATCAAGGAATGGCAGAACGCGCTGTCGCAAATGTGATCGGGCGCCGCCCCAAGCCTCCTGCGGGAATCGCGCGAAAGTATTTCGTCATATGCAGGTTTTCTTAATGGCGTTCGGCTAAGCTTCGGGTTCAAAAGCTCGTCTCTTTATCCGGCAGAACCCCCTTGCAAGATAATTTCGCCTATCTTCTTCCCTTCATCATGCTGACATTCGGCGTGGTGTTTCTGTTCCTGCAGCGGATTGGCCATGCTTCGGCCCGTTATTGGGGCTTCGGATATCTGTCGGCGGCTTTCGGTTTCGCGACGCCGCTTGTTTTGGGCGGTCTGCCGTTTGAAGTGCAGGCGATCCTGTCGAACCTGCTCTTCTTTTCCGCCTTCTTTCTGTTTGGCCACGCATTGCTCACGCATTTCGAGCAGCCGCTTTGTACCAAGGTACGGCTGTCAATCGTCATTGTCGCGGCGCTGTTGGTCTCCTTTCACGTTGTGGTGACGCCGGATTTGAAGCGTGAACTTGTGATCGGCGATCTCATTTGCGCCCTGTTGCTTGCCATCCCGGTTTGGGTCGTGCGCAAGCGGCCGGTAACGCTCGTAGACAGGATGATGGTGGCAATTGCCGCTCTTGTGGTCGCGGAAACGCTGGTGCGCATCGGCGCGCTTCTGGTCATGACGCCGAACGGATCGATGATTGAGCTCAGCGAATTCTTCGAATCCGACTACGCGTTCTACATGCAGCTGACGGCCAGCATTTTCGGTTTCCTGCTGGCTTTGTCCGTCCTTGCGAGCCAGGTTTCAGTCACCGTCGACAGGCACCAGCATGCGGCTGAACACGATCCGCTGACGGATGTGCTGAACCGGCGCGGCTTTGATCGCCATGTCCCCGACTTCCGCAACGAAACTCCCGATGGAGCCGTCATCACCTGCGACATCGACCACTTCAAGCGCATAAACGACATTTACGGCCACGCGGCAGGCGATATCGTTCTGATTAGCCTGTCTGATCTCCTCAGGAGGCATACTTCCAATGGTGCGCGGGTGGCACGTTTCGGCGGCGAGGAATTTGTTGTCTTCCTGCCGGGACAGACGGCGGCGGCGGCCGGTCAGGTGGCGAATGCCATACGCGCAGCGTTTTCGTCGCTCGACTGGAAAAACCGCGGCATCTTGGATCAGATCACGGCGAGCTTCGGCGTTTCAGCCATCGCAAGAGGTGACCACTCCATCCACGATGCCATCAAACGGGCCGATGACAGTCTCTACGCCGCAAAACGTGGCGGTCGTGATCAGGTGGTGCTGGAGGGCGCGCGGTTGCCGGCTGAGGGACCGTCGCTCAGGGTCATTTCCGGCAGGTGATCCGTTGCGGGCTCGCTATTGTCCGGCCGCGGCCGCAATCGCCGGCATGAGGTCACGCTCGATGCTGCGCGCATCGAATGGTCCGACCTTCTTGAACAGGATCGTCCCGTCCGTACCGACCAGATAGCTTTCAGGAATGCCATACACACCCCAGTCGATCGCCGCCTTTCCGGTGGGATCGACGCCTATTGCGGCAAAGGGGTTGCCGAGTTCGCCGAGGAAGCGCAGGGCATTATCTTGCTTGTCCTTGTAGTTGATGCCAACCACCCTGATGCGGCTGTCCTTCGCCAGCTCCTGCAGCAGCGGATGCTCCTGCCTGCAAGGAATGCACCAGGAGGCGAAGACATTGACCAGCGTCAGCTTGCCCTTGATGGCGGCATCGGTGAGCGCCGGCAGGTTCGAGCCTTCGAGCGGCGGCAGCGACAGGGTCGGCGCTTTCGTGCCGATCAAGGCGGAGGGAATGGCGCTGATATCAAGGCCGTTCACGTCCTGATCATAGAGCATCTTGCCGGCGACGATGGCGAAGCCGCCGAACAGCAGAAGCGGCAGCAACGCCAGCGCATATCTTGCGCGGCCTGTGGTTCTTGCTTTGCCTTCCTGTTTCTGGGTGGCCTGCGTCATTTCCCGTCACCCGTGGAAGCAGCTTTTACCTTGCGGCGCACCCCAGAGGCTTCGAGTTCCTTCAGTTCCCGCTTGCGTGCCTGGCCGTCCATGACGACCCAGGCGATGAGACAGAGAACGACAAGGCCGGTCGTCGCATAGGACATGCCGATGTAAAAGGCGTGTGTCATCCCCTCAGCCCTCCCGGTTGGCGATGCGCGCGGCAAGCCGGCGTTGTGCAGCCACGCGTCGGCGCCAAATTTCATTGCGCATCGCGGCTATATGCAGGGTAAAGAACAGCAGCGTGAAACCGGCCGCCATGGTCAGAAGCGGCCAGAGAAACTCCGCGTCGATGGCGGAACCGCCCATGCGGATGACGCTTGCCGGCTGATGCAGCGTATTCCACCATTCGACCGAAAACTTGATGATTGGGATATTCACGAAGCCGACGAGAATCAGCACGGCGCTGACGCGGGCGGCTCTGGAGGGATCGTCCATTGCCCTGTTGAGGGCGATCAGCCCGAGATACATCAGGAAAAGCACGAAGACGGAGGTGAGCCGCGCGTCCCACACCCACCAGGTTCCCCACATTGGCTTGCCCCAGAGCGAGCCGGTGATGAGCGCAATCAGCGTGAAGGCCGCACCGATGGGAGCTGCTGCCTTGTGGCTGACATCGGCCAGCGGATGACGCCAGACGAGGGTGCCGATGGCGGAGACGGCCATGACGGAATAACACATCATCGCCAGCCATGCGGAGGGCACGTGCACATACATGATGCGCACGGTGTAACCCTGCTGGTAATCTCCCTCTGAGGTGAAGGACATGTAGAGCCCGGCCGCCAGCACCAGCGCGGTCAAACCGGCGAGCCAGGGCAGGATGCGTGCCGCCAGCGCCAGAAACCGCGTCGGGTTGGCGAGATCGCTGAACCTGGTGATGGAGAAAGTCTGCTCGTTCATGCCGTTTGTGTAACCCGAGAATGGACGTCCCGCAATTGATCCTTGTCAATGATGGTCGGTCAATCATCGCCGGGCAACGTGGACATTGACGCTTTCATCAATCCATACCATTGCGCAGCGCCAAAGCGGCAAAGAAAGGCCCGGTCACGGCTGAAAATAACGTGATCGCGCAGAGAATGAGAAAGGGTGGCAGGAAGGGTGCCGGGTCCTGCACGGCTGCATAGGACGCGCTGACGCCGAAGATCAGCACCGGAATGGCGAGCGGCAGGACGAGGATGGAAACCAGAAGGCCGCCGCGTGGCAGGGCAACGGCAACCGCCGCCCCCACCGCGCCGATGAAGGTGATGGCGGGAGACCCTGCAAGCAGTGTGAGCATCACCGCGCCGATCGCCACCTCGTCCATATTCATGAAAAGGCCGAGAAGGGGCGATGCCAGTACCAGGGGGAGGCCCGTTGATACCCAGTGCGCCAGGCATTTGACCAGAACCGTCAGCACCAACGGGGTTTCCTGCATCAGGATGAGATCGAGGGAGCCGTCGTCGCGTTCGCCCTGGAACAGCCGGTCTAGGCCGAGAAGGGCGGACAGAAGTGCGCCGATCCAGACGATGGCCGGGCCGATGCGGGCAAGCAGGTTGAGATCGGGGCCGACGCCGAAAGGGATGACGGCAACCACGGTCATGAAGAACAGCACGCCGATCAGCGCGCCGCCGCCGGCGCGGATCGAGAGCTTGAGATCGCGGAGGAAGAGAGCGATCATTGTTGAGGCCTCGGTGGGGCAAGCCGCGTGCGCATCGCCATCACGCCCAAGCCTCCACACCCGCAAACCCGGTCATCTGCAATTCCCGCGCATCCGTTAGCCCCATGGGCTGATGTGTCGCAGCAATCACGATGCCGCCCTTCGATAAATGGTCTTTCACAAGATCGGTAAACATGTTGTCTGCCGCCCTGTCGAGCGCGGCTGTCGGTTCGTCGAGAATCCACACCGGGCGCCATGCAACGAGAAGTTTTGCCATCGCGAAACGGCGCTGTTGACCGGCGGACAGATAACCGTAGGGCAGGTGGGTAATGCCGGCAAGGCCAATGATCTCGGCTGCTTCATCGATGCTGATGCCAGCTGCACCACGAAAGTCTCCAAGAAAATCCTTCCAGAAGCGCAGGTTCTCGAAAACTGTCAGTTCCGTCTTCATCGCATTGCGATGTCCAAGATAATGGCAAGCCTCTGACGGCCGCATCTCCTCGTCAATCCCTTCGCCGGCTATCTTTACGCTGCCCTGTTCGGGCCGCAACAGACCGGCCACCGTGCGCAGCAGCGTCGATTTTCCCGAGCCGTTGCGGCCGGTCACCACCAGTGCCTCGCCGTCGCTTAACTTGAAGGAAATATTCATGAATATGAAATCTTCGCCGCGTCGCACGCCAAGATTTTCCGCCGTCAGATGCATGCTGCGGTTCCGATTAAAAATTGCCGCTCGATCATAAAAAAATCGATTAGCGTCGTGGAATGGTCTGGCACGTTTGTCTGAAATTATCTATATGGGTGTCAACACGCCAGCGGCCGGCGTGAACATCATCTTGCGCCGGACTTGACGATTGCGAGGAGCAATTTTCACGTGCGGACAGCGGAAATGGTCGTACCCGCATCCTGATGTGCATGAGTGCATAGGTGTCCGCACGAACGTGTTGGCTATCAGTGTAAGCGGGGTTTTTATCCATGCCCAAGTCACTCGACAGTTTCAAATGTCGTTCCGTTCTTACCGTCGATGGTAAGGACTATGTCTATTTCAGCCTGCCCAAGGCCGAAGCCAATGGCTTGAAGGGCGTTTCCAAGCTGCCCTATTCCATGAAGGTCCTGCTCGAAAACCTGTTGCGTTTCGAAGACGGTCAGTCCGTCACCAAGGATCATATTCTGGCGGTTTCCGAATGGCTCAACAACAAGGGCCTCACCGAAAACGAAATCGCCTACCGCCCCGCCCGCGTTCTCATGCAGGACTTCACCGGTGTTCCGGCCGTGGTCGACCTCGCCGCCATGCGTGATGGTCTCAAGGCTCTCGGTGGCGATCCTGAAAAGATCAATCCGCTGGTTCCGGTCGATCTCGTCATCGACCACTCCGTTATCGTTGACGAATTCGGCACGCCGAACGCCTTTGCCCGCAACGTCGAGCTTGAATATGAGCGCAATGGCGAGCGTTATCGCTTCCTGAAATGGGGCCAGCAGGCGTTCAAGAACTTCCGCGTTGTTCCCCCGGGCACCGGCATCTGTCACCAGGTCAACCTGGAATATCTCGGCCAGACCGTCTGGACCAAGGAAGAGGACGGCGAGACCATCGCTTATCCGGATACTTGCGTCGGCACGGACAGCCACACGACCATGATCAATGGCCTCGGTGTTCTCGGTTGGGGCGTCGGCGGTATCGAGGCAGAGGCTGCCATGCTTGGCCAGCCGGTTTCCATGCTTCTGCCCGAGGTCATCGGCTTCAAGCTGACCGGCAAGGTGAAGGAAGGCGTAACCGCGACCGACCTCGTCCTGACCGTCGTGCAGATGCTGCGCAAGAAGGGCGTCGTTTCGAAGTTCGTTGAATTCTTCGGCCCCGGCCTTGATTCAATGTCTCTGGCCGACCGTGCGACCATTGGCAATATGGGCCCGGAATATGGCGCGACCTGCGGCTTCTTCCCGGTTGACAGCGAAACCATCAATTACCTGACGATGTCCGGCCGTGCAAAGGATCGTATTGCCCTGGTGGAAGCCTACTCCAAGGCCCAGGACATGTGGCGCACCGGCGACGGTTCCGACCTCGTCTTTACCGACACCCTCGAACTCGACCTCGGCGACGTCGTACCGTCCATGGCCGGCCCAAAGCGTCCGGAAGGCCGCCTGCCGCTCGAAACCATTGCCCCGAATTTCGCGACGGCTCTCGAAAACGACTACAAGAAGCCCGGCCAGCTTTCGAGCCGCTACGCTGTCGAAGGCGAGGACTTTGATCTTGGTCACGGCGATGTGGCGATTGCCGCCATCACCTCCTGCACCAACACGTCCAATCCCTCCGTCCTCATCGCGGCCGGCCTTCTTGCCCGCAATGCGGTTGCCAAGGGACTGACCTCCAAGCCGTGGGTGAAGACATCGCTCGCGCCCGGAAGCCAAGTGGTTGCCGAATATCTCGACAAGTCGGGTCTGCAGAAGGACCTCGATGCGATCGGCTTCAACCTCGTCGGCTTCGGCTGCACGACCTGTATCGGTAACTCCGGCCCGCTGCCGGCGCCGATTTCCAAGACGATCAACGACAAGGGCCTCATTGCAGCCGGCGTTCTCTCCGGCAACCGCAACTTCGAAGGCCGTATCTCACCGGACGTGCAGGCAAACTATCTGGCATCTCCGCCCCTCGTTGTTGCTTACGCCCTTGCCGGTACGGTCCAGAAGGACCTGACCAAGGAGCCGATCGGCAATGATAAGGACGGCAACCCGGTCTATCTCAAGGACATCTGGCCGACCTCCAAGGAGATTCAGGAGTTCATCCTGAAATACGTCACCCGCGAACTTTACGAGACGAAGTACGCCGACGTGTTCAAGGGCGATGAGAACTGGCAGGCCGTTCAGGTGCCGCCGGGCCAGACCTATGCCTGGGACGACAATTCGACCTATGTCCAGAACCCGCCCTACTTCGTGGGCATGGGCAAGACGGGTTCGGGTCTCAAGAATATCAAGGGCGCGCGCGTCCTCGGTCTCTTCGGTGACAAGATCACGACCGACCATATTTCTCCGGCCGGGTCGATCAAGGCGGCATCGCCTGCCGGTGCTTATCTCACCGAGCATGGCGTTGGCGTTGCGGACTTCAACCAGTACGGCACGCGTCGTGGCAACCACGAAGTGATGATGCGCGGCACTTTTGCCAACATCCGTATTCGTAACCACATGCTCGGGCCGAACGGCAAGGAAGGTGGCTACACCATCCATTATCCTTCAAAGGAAGAGATGTCGATCTATGACGCGGCCATGAAGTACAAGGCCGAGGGCGTTCCGCTTGTCATCTTTGCAGGTGTCGAATATGGCAACGGCTCGTCCCGCGACTGGGCGGCCAAGGGCACCAACCTGCTCGGCGTCAAGGCGGTCATCGCGCAGTCTTTTGAACGTATTCACCGTTCGAACCTGGTCGGCATGGGTGTTGTGCCCTTCGTTTTCGAAGAGGGAACGTCCTGGGCAAGCCTCGACCTCAAGGGCGATGAAATCGTCGAGATCGACGGTCTCGAAGGCGAGATCAAGCCGCGTGAAAAGAAGATCGCCAAGATCACTTACAGCGACGGCACAGTGAAGGAGGTTCCGCTTCTCTGCCGCATCGATACGCTTGATGAGGTGATCTATATGAACAATGGCGGCATTCTGCAGACTGTTCTCCGCGACCTCGCGGCCTGATGTTTGATGGGTGAAGACGCCGGGAGCGATCCCGGCGTCTTTCCATTTTGCGACGCTTTTTTGTGATGCTCGCTCACCCCTTCGTGACTTTCTATTGAAGGGCAATCGACGTTATTTTCCGGTTTACATCCCGGCAGGATTGATTGCATCAATTCGTCTGGATATGGCCCGGACAAAGGTTTTTGTAATGCCCCTGAAATTCCCCCTGTCGATATGTCTTCTCGGCACGCTTCTCGCCACCTCCGCCCAGGCGCAGGAGGCCCTGAAGGGCGTTGTCGAATTGTTCACATCGCAGGGATGCGCCTCGTGCCCGCCGGCGGATGAGGCCTTGCGCAAGATGATCCAGAAGGGCGACGTTGTCGGTCTTTCCTACCATGTCGATTACTGGAACTATCTGGGCTGGACGGATTCGCTGGCGTCGAAGGAAAATACCGACCGCCAATATGGCTATATGCGCGCGCTGGGTCGCAACGGGGTCTATACGCCTCAGGCGATCCTGAACGGGCGCGACCACGTCAAGGGCGCGGATGTGCGCGGTATCTATGATCGCCTCGACGCCTTCAAGCGCGAGGGCAAAGGCCTGAGCGTGCCGGTTTCGTCAAAATTTGCCGGTGATGAGGTGGAAATCGACATTGGCGCCGGTCGTGGCAAGGCCGATGTCGTCGTGGCCTATTTCACCCGCGAGCAGACGGTCGATGTTCAAAAGGGCGATAATCAGGGTAAGAAGATTTCCTATTGGCACAGCGTCTATGACGTGCAGACGGTCGGCATGTGGGAAGGATCGGCCATGACCGTGAAACTTCCGGCCAGCGTTGTGGCCAAAGTCAAGAAGGGCGGTTGCGCCGTTCTGTTGCAGACCGCCAATGCAGGCGGTGATCCCGCGGCAATCGTCGGCGCAAGCATTCTCTTGGGGAACGAAAATCCGTAATCGCCGCTCTGGCGATGGAAGATCCGGTCCGGGCATTGGGGGCTGGGGGTAAAGGGTCAATGCACCGGACCGGGTCATCTTGGTGCCTAGGCATCAATTGACGATAGGACTATTCCATTCAATTCAGGCCATGGTTTGACCGAAATACGGCGGGCCCGATGAAAATGGTTGCCTAAATGGTTACCATTCTTAACCCCTGCTTTTGACCTCGGAAGAGAAGAGCAGGCGTTTTCCACATTCTCAATGCAATCTGGGTACTGATTACTTCGTGGCGTGGATCCAACGCTTCCTGATAGGCAAAGGTGCGCAAAGGCTTGCAATTTCGCCCCCCAAAGCTCACACTGCATTGATGATTTGGGTGGAATCGGAGGTTTTGGATGACCGATCAACCGGATGTGCAGCAGGTGCAGACCGCTTCACGCGACAGTTCCACCGTTATCGATCTCCGCGAATACAAGAAAAATAAAGACCCTCTGCCGGTCACCTTTCATCGCCGCGAACTCGACGCGATCCTGCGGATTTACGGCCGTATGGTGGGCGAAGGCGAGTGGCGCGATTACGCCATCGATCATCTGAAGGAAAAGGCCGTGTTCTCGGTCTTCAAGCGTTCGGGTGAAATGCCGCTCTACAGGATAGAGAAGAACCCCAAGCTGGCGGCCAAGCAGGGCGCTTATTGTGTGGTGAATGTGGACGGGCGCATCCTGAAGCGCGGGCACGAATTGCCGCAAGTCCTCAAGGTGTTCGACAAGGTTCTGAAACTGATCGACTGAAAGGTCGCTGGCCCATCTACCGGTGTCGTGGCGGCGTCAGGATCAAATCGACCAAAACCAGCTCAAACAAAAAAGGCGGCCAAGCGGCCGCCTTTCATATCTCTGTAACGAGGACTCTTGTCCTTAGTCGTCGCGGTTCCCGAGGAACTGCAGAAGGAAGGTAAAGAGGTTGATGAAGTCGAGGTAGAGCGTCAGTGCGCCCATGATGGCCTTGCGACCGGCGACAGCGACATCATCCGCATCGAAATACATTTCCTTGATCTTCTGCGTGTCATAGGCAGTGAGACCAGCAAAGATCAGCACGCCGATCGCGGAGATTGCGAACTGCAGGGCAGATGATGCCAGGAAAATGTTGACGATGGACGCAATGATCAGGCCGAACAGACCCATGATCAGGAAGGAACCCATGCCAGACAGGTCCTTCTTGGTCGTGTAGCCGTACAGCGAGAGCGCGCCGAACGAAGCGGCGGTCACGAAGAACGTCTGAACGATGCTCTGGCCGGTATAGACCAGGAATATCGACGAGAGAGATACACCCATCAGCGCCGCATAGACCCAGAAGGTCGTCTGGGCAGCGGAAACGCTCATGTTCTGGATGCGGAAGCTAAGGAAGAAAACCAGCGCCAGCGGTGCCAGCATCACGACCCAGCGAAGCGGGGAGGCAAAAAGCAGCTGGGCAAAGGCAGGATTTGAAGCGGCGAGCGTGTATGTGCCAAACGCCGCAACGCCCGTGATGACCAGAGCCAGCGCCATCAGGTTATAAACCTTGAGCATGTAGGCGCGAAGACCTTCGTCGATCATCGCACCAGATTGTGCACGCGTCTGCGCCATCCGGTTCTGGTAGTTATTAAAGTCAGCCATTGTTTCCTCTTTTGAGCTCCGTAATTGCTACGGTGTCGGGATACCTCCCGGGCGCCGCTGCGGAGCTTCAGCAAGCCTGCTTGAGAATATGATGGCAGAACGTGTTCGATACAAGGCCTTTTGCGGTCGAAAAAACACCATATGCGCGAAAACCGCTCACGTTTTGGCGATCATTACCAGGAATTAATCGCTAAAGTTAAACGGTGCACAACCGATGGTCACTCGCCTGCCTGGCGCAGAACCGGCGCCGCTTTCTGCCCGAGAATGCGCCATGTGCCGATGAGGCCGATGCCCACGGTCATGACGAGCGCAGCGACGAGCGTTCCGATCGCCACATCCGGCAGGAAGCTGGAGGGCAGCTTCATGATGCGGGAGATCACGAACCAGGCGGACACACCGCCGGCAAAAAGCGCGAAGATGGCGGTGGCGAGGCCGAGGATCATATATTCGTAGGAGAACGCGCGGATGAGCATGTTCCGCGTGCCGCCCAGCGTTTTGAGGATGACGGCATCATGCGTGCGGGCGCGGTTGCCAGCCGCAAGTGCGCCGGCGAGAACCAGAACAGACGCAATCAGCGCGACAGCGGCTGCCGCGCGGATGGCGGTCGCGAGCTGGCCGACGAGCCGGTTGACGACATCGAGCGCATCCTTCACGCGGACGCTGGTGATCGTCGGATAGGTATTTGTCACGGCGCGCAGAATCCGGCCTTCGTCGGCTGCGGATGCGGAAGGGTCGGCGAGCGTCGCCAGCCACGCGTGCGGCGCGCCGCGAAACGTGTTCGGCGAAAAGACCATGACGAAATTGATCGACAACGATTCCCATTCCACGTTGCGCAGATTGGCGATTTTGGCCGTGATGCTGCGGCCAAGGACATTGACGGTGACACTGTCGCCGATCTTGAGGCCCAGATCACCGGCCTCCTTGGCTGCAAATGATACCAGCGGTTCGCCGGAGTAATCGGGAGCCCACCATGTCCCCTCCGTCAACGTCGCGTTTTCGGGAGTGGTTTCGGAATAGGTAATGCCGCGGTCGCCACGCAGAACCCAGCGGCCTGATGACGGGACATCCATTTTGGTCACATCCTGTCCATTGAGAGCAAGGATACGGCCACGGAGCATGGGCACTTCCGTCAGGGTGCCGGCCGGCGCTTCGCGCTTCAGCAGGTCGCGGAAGCCCTGAACCTCGGAGCCCTGAATATCGACGAAGAAGAAATTCGGCGCCTTTTCCGGCAGGCTGTCCGTAAGTTCGCGGCGCAGATTGCCGTCGATCAGCGTCAGCGTCACCAGCAACGTCAGGCCAAGTCCGAGCGAGAGAACCACCGAGGGCGTGAGGGCGCCCGGCCTGTGAATATTGCCGATCGCCAGACGAAGGGCTGCCGAATGGACCCGCGGGCTGCGTTTGGCAATGGCCTTGACGCCCGAGGCGACGAGCCGCAACACCACGAAGGCAAAGGCGATGGCGCCAAGGAAAACCGATGCGATGAAACGGTCCTCCGCCGAAAAGATGGCAAGTGCTGCGAGCGCCGCCAGAAGCACGACCGTTGCCGCCAGATAAGGCCATGACGGCCAGCGGCCTTCTTCAAAACCCTGTTCGCGGAAAAGCGCCGTTGCCGGCACTTCACGTGCCTGACCAAGCGGCACGATGGCAAAGGCGAGCGTGGTCACCA
The DNA here is from genome assembly GCF_052686535.1 of Agrobacterium sp. DKPNP3. Taxonomy (NCBI): domain Bacteria; kingdom Pseudomonadati; phylum Pseudomonadota; class Alphaproteobacteria; order Hyphomicrobiales; family Rhizobiaceae; genus Agrobacterium; species Agrobacterium sp. DKPNP3. The sequence goes on from NZ_JBQYSN010000099.1 coordinate 16,554, forward strand.
GCCCAAAAAGGGCGGCAAGGCCAAGGGCTCCGGGATAGAAGACGAGTTCGGCCTGGACGGGCAGCACGCCTTCGAGAAAGCGCATGGCGACAAGCGGCGCGACGGCGCCAACCGCAAGGCCGATAACGATACCAACGGCAGCGATGAAAGCGATCTGGAAGAGATAGGTCATGGTGACCACGGAGGCCGGCGCGCCGAGGCATTTCAGCGAGGCAATTGTCGTTCGTTTGGAATCGAGGAAGGCGCGCACGGCGTTGGCGACCCCGACGCCGCCGACGATGAGCGCCGTGAGGCCAACCAGGGTCAGAAATTGCGAGAAACGATTGACATTGTCGGTAAGCGAGGGTGCTGCGCGGTCGCTGGTGCGAATTGACCAGCCGGCGTCAGGAAAGGCCTTGTTGGCCGCGTCCGTCACGGTTGACCGTGCTGCCGGGTCGTTCAGCTTGATCTTATAGGCATGTTCGACAAGGCTGCCGGTCTGGACAAGGCCGGACGCAAAAAGCGCATCGCGGCTGACCATCAGTCTTGGGGCAAAACCGAAACCATCCGAGAGTGCATCCGGCTCATCGACAACGGTGCCGGTCAGTCTCAGCTTCGCATTTCCGAGCAGGACTTCATCGCCGACCTTGATGCCGAGCCGCTCCAGCAGCAGCGGTGCGGCGATCGCACCATAGGCATCACCGTTTGCCGCCAGAAGCTCGCTCAGCGGCCGGTTGGGTTCTGATGTAAACGTGCCGTAGAGGGGATAAGTCCCGTCGACCGCCTTCACCTCTGCCAATGTCTGCTCTGATCCATCGGCGAGACGTGCCATGGAGCGCGTCCCGGTGGAGACCGCAACGGTGCCAAGCCTGTCGAGATAAGACCGCTCTTCCTGTGTCGCCTCCCTGTTGCGCAGCTCGAAGCGCACATCGCCCGCCAGAATGGACTGGCCTTCGGTGGCTATGGCGCTGGTGACGGCGCGCGAGACGGAATTGACGGCGGCAATGGCGCCCGTTCCAAGTGCGATACAGGCGAGAAAAATGTAAAAACCCCGAAGGCCGCCACGAATTTCCCGTCGCGCCAGCCGAGCCGCATTTCTGATATTGGAGAACGACGGAAATACGGATCCCATCATGCCGATACCGCCCGTGCCATCTGCGGGCGGGCGCTGTCACCCTCAATTTCGCCGGAACGCACCTTGATCTGCCGGGAGCATCGGGCCGCAAGCGACGGATCGTGGGTGACGAGGACCATCGTCATGCCGCGCTCGGCCTGCTTGGCAAAAAGCAGATCGGCGATCTGCCTGCCCGTATCGGTATCGAGGTTACCGGTCGGTTCGTCGGCGATGAGAACGGCCGGAGAGGGGGCAAGGGCGCGGGCGATGGCGACGCGTTGCTGCTCGCCGCCCGAGAGCTGGCCGGGATAGTGATTGAGCCGTTCGCCGAGACCGACGGCGACGAGC
>NZ_JBQYSN010000100.1:0-17848 GCF_052686535.1 Agrobacterium sp. DKPNP3
CACTCGAAAACCGTCAGGTCGAAAACCGGCAAGTTGAGAATCGTCAGGCACCCGCTCCGTCGCAGCCGGTCGCACCCCGCCAGGCTGGACTTCGCGAAGAAGGCGGCGGCTGGATCAGCGATCTGTTGCGTGGCGCATCGCAGGAAACGCCTGCCGCCTCGACACCGCGCGCCACGGCCGAGCAGCAGCCGACCCGCGCGGCCGATACCCGTAATCCGCGCCATATGGTGGAATCGCTGAACTCGCTCTCGGTCGATATCGCCCGGGCCATTGATCATGATGCTTCCGTGGAACTGTGGCGCCGTTACCAGCGTGGCGAGCGCGACGTCTTCACCCGTCGTCTCTACACGCTGAAGGGTCAGACGACGTTTGACGAGATCAAGCGCAAATATGAGCGGGAAGCTGAATTCCGCACCGCCGTGGACCGCTACATCAATGATTTCGAGAAGCTGCTTGCCGATGTCGCCCGCACCGACCGCGACCGGACCGTCACCCAGTCTTACCTCACCTCCGATACCGGCAAGGTCTATACGATGCTCGCCCATGCAGCGGGTCGGTTCAACTGACACCAGCAGCGCAGATACAAGAAAACCCCGGTTGAAAGGCCGGGGTTTTCATTTGTCGTCGCTATGCTTCGTTGTTTTGCAACAACCTGATGTCAGGGAATGGCGGCGTTAAATCTCGAACGTGCCAGACGCCACGCGAATCGCGTGACCGCCGATGCGGGCGCGGGCGATTTCGTTGTCCTTGATGTCCATACGCAGATGGATGTGGGATGGTCTTTCCATCTCCACGCCCTGCTCTATCAGCAGCGGGTAGTGGCCATCCGTCAGGCCATCGAAATGGTGGATCGCGCCAGAAAGGGCGGCGGCGGCCGAGCCGGTAGCCGGGTCTTCGGCAATTCCCATTTCGGGGGAGAACATGCGGGCGTGGAACTTTGCCGCATGATTGACCCCGCCGCGACAATAAATGTAGGCGGCCGTCAGCCGGCCTTCGACCAGCGGGGCTGTGCGCAGCCAGAGATTGGCGTCAAAATCCATCTCCCTGATCGCGGCGATATTGTGCATCGGCACCAGCAGGAAAGGCACGCCTGCCGTCCAGATCGACGGGACGTGGTTCTCGAAGCCCAGATGCCCTTCGCTCACGCCCAAGGCGTCGGCAAGCGCTGCGTGATCGAGCGGCAGATCAACGCGGGAGGATTTGCGCGGCAGATCGAATTCCGCAAAGCTGACAGCGCCTGAACGCATCTTCACGGCGCAGCGCACCGGACCCACTTTTTCCTCGAGCACGCAAACCATATCGATGTCGTCATCGCTCTTACTGCGGTTACGCTCGGCGATGGCGACGGCCGCACCAACGGTCGGGTGGCCGGCGAAGGGCAACTCGCCTGACGGCGTGAAGATGCGCAGCGACGCGGCATGTGCCGGGTTGGTGGAGCGATTGATGAAAACCGTTTCGGAAAGGTTCATTTCCCGGGCAATCGACTGCATCGTGGCCTGAGAAAGATCGTCGGCGTCATACATAACCGCGAGCGGGTTTCCCGCCATCTTCGTCTCGGTAAAGACATCGTAGATATCGTATTTCAGCGCCACGTCCGTCTCCTGCCACTCGCCATGTCATTAGCCATCGCAAATTGCATCAGCCCGCCCTGCACCGCAACCCTTGTTGAAGGGCAGAAATCAAGAAGCTGTGGACCGGAGCTACACGTACGGCGCTCAGCGAACGGTTGCGTCAGCGAAAGACCTTGTCGCAGGCAGCAGTCTTCATGTACCAAGGGTGCATCTTGCGGCTAGATCTCCACCTCGCTTTGAGGTTTCTTGGGGTTTCCAGCCGCTTCAAGAGGTTGCAGCGTCTGGCAGACCATTCGGGTTCTGTCCCGCTGTCGAGGGAAGCGGATGTCGCATTCTACCTATTCACTCTCCTTCGTCGCCTCCCCAGCCGAGGACGCGCAGTCGGCGCTGACGGAGCTGAAGGCCGTTTACGGCGACACGCCGTTTGAGGAGGCGGAGGTTATCGTTGCGCTCGGCGGCGACGGCTTCATGCTGCAAATTCTCAACGAGACGATGAATTCCGGCAAGCGCGTCTATGGCATGAACCGCGGCTCCGTCGGCTTCCTGATGAATGACTATCGGGTGGACGGCCTGCTGGAGCGTATCGCCGTGGCAAGCGGCAATGATTTTCACCCGCTGCGCATGACGACGACGGACGCCGATGGCGACGAATTTACCGCCCTTGCCATGAATGAGGTAAGCCTGTTTCGTCAGTCGCATCAGGCTGCCAAACTTCGCGTTGAAGTGGACGGCAAGGTGAGACTGGAAGAGTTGATCTGCGACGGCATGATGGTGGCAACCCCGGCAGGGTCGACAGCCTATAATTTTTCCGCCCATGGCCCGATCCTGCCGCTGGAATCGCCGCTTCTGGCGCTCACCCCGGTCAGCGCTTTCCGACCGCGGCGCTGGCGCGGCGCCCTATTACCGAATAAGGTAACCGTCGATATTCATGTGCTGGAGCGCGACAAACGGCCTGTGAACGCGGTTGCGGACCACACGGAGGTGAAATCCGTTCGTCATGTCAGGATTGCACAATCACAGGACAGGACGGCAAGAATTCTGTCTGATCCGGATCGTTCATGGTCTGACCGGGTTCTCGCCGAACAGTTCAATAACTAAGCCAGTGACCACGATTGCCATGCACACCAAGACATACCTCCTTGCTGCTCTCTTGCTTGCCTCGGCTGCCTTCCCGGTATCAGCGCAGACGGCGGCAATCGATACGCTGCCCGTTTCGGCCATATTCGTCGTCAGCAGCGGCCTGTGGGAGGACAGGAATCTCGAACCGGTAAAGGGTCCCGACGGGCAATTGCACCCGCCACCCGCCTCGCCCACACGCGGCTATTACAAGGTCATCGCCATCCGCCAGACCGATGGGACGGCAAAGGTTTATCTTCAACGTATCGTCTTCACCGCCGAAGGCCCGAAGCTTCTCGAAAACATCGAACTCGACGAGTTCAATCAGATGAAGTCCTACGTCACGGATATCCGCCCGGAAAGCTCGAACGGTGCCCCCACCTCGCCCGGCCTCTTCGTCACCGTCTATCTGAAGACGGACCCGATGGCCAAGGAGGCAGAGAGCTGGACGATTCTCATCGACGAGCTAGGTGAGATGAAGGTGGAAAAGGCGTCCAACTGATCCTCGGACATATGGCCGAACACGCTCATGCGCGCAGCGCCTCTGGCCCAGCGAGAACCGCTCCAAAATGATGCTTCCACAATCTCGCACCCAGCTTGCCGCTGCGATCGAGGCTGGAGCCGACCGTTAGCCACGGCAAAAGCGTTGGGTGCAACCCCGCATCGAAAAGGGCGAAACCGGCCGCGAGCACGCACGTATCCGCCTGGATGCCGCAGACGAGAACCCTGTCGAGTTTCAGCGACAGCAGGTACTCTATAACGTCCCGCGGCGGGCCATAGCCGTGTTTGATGAAGATGCGATCGGCGGGGACAAGCGATGGGTCGTCCGCACCTGGTTTCCAGCCGAGCTGACGCTCGAAGGGTGTCACGCTTTCATCATGACGCTCGACGGTCGCGATGCTGGGCATGGTCGCGGCTAGCGCTGTAATCTCCGCCACCAGGGCTGCCGGAGGATGAAAGCTTGGCTGGACGTCAACGATGTAGAGCGCCTGTTTCACACCTGTTCTCCAACGAAAAGCCCCTCGCAATGGGATGCGAGGGGCGATGTTTCATTCCATGTTCCGCAACAGTCTCAGTCGATATCCGAGACTTCGACATCCGCGCCGCCGCTGATCCGGTGGGCGAGTGCGGCTTCCATGAACTCGTTCAGGTCACCGTCGAGCACGTTGCCAGGGGCCGTGCTTTCGACGCCGGTGCGCAGATCCTTGACCAGCTGATAGGGCTGCAGAACGTAGGAACGGATCTGGTGGCCCCAGCCGATATCGGTCTTGGATGCCGCCTGCGCATTTGCAGCCTCTTCCCGCTTCTGCAGCTCCACCTCATAAAGGCGGGCGCGCAGCATGTCCCACGCCTTGGCGCGGTTCTTGTGCTGGGAACGCTCCTGCTGGCAGGCAACGGCGATACCGGTCGGAATATGCGTGATGCGCACGGCCGAGTCCGTGGTGTTGACGTGCTGGCCGCCCGCGCCTGACGAACGATAGGTATCGATGCGGCAGTCGCTTTCGTTGATGTCGATCTGGATCGAATCGTCAACGACGGGGTAGACCCAGACGGAAGAGAACGACGTGTGGCGGCGCGCATTGCTGTCATAGGGAGAAATGCGGACGAGACGATGCACCCCCGATTCCGTCTTCAGCCAGCCAAACGCATTATGACCCTTCACGAGGATCGTCGCGGACTTGATGCCGGCTTCTTCACCATCGTGAACTTCCAGAACCTCGACCTTGAATCCTTCACGATCCGCCCAGCGGGTGTACATGCGCAGCAGCATGTTCGCCCAGTCCTGGCTTTCCGTGCCGCCCGCACCTGAGTGCACTTCGAGATAGGTATCATTGCCGTCGGCCTCGCCGGATAGCATGGCTTCCACCTGACGGCGGTTCGCCTCGCTCTTCAGCGCCTTCAGTGCGTCTTCGGCTTCCTTGACGATTTCGTCATCGCCTTCCATTTCGCCGAGTTCGATCAGCTCGATGTTATCCCGGAGCTGCTGCTCCAGCGCCTTGACGCCATTGATGCTGTCATCCAGCTGCTGGCGCTCACGCATCAGCTTCTGGGCCTCTGCGGCATCGTTCCAGAGGGTCGGATCCTCTGCCTTGTTATTCAACCAGTCCAGTCGTCTTATCGCCTGGTCCCAGTCAAAGATGCCTCCTCAGCAGGCTTATGGCCTGCTTGATTTCGTCGACGACATTCACGATTTCATTGCGCATTTCGCTGGTTCTTCACCTTCATTAAAACTCGTTGCTCAAATAAATGCGGGGGGCGCGGATGTAAAGACCCGCGCCCCCCGATGATCCCGGAACTTCTGATCAATAAAGCCCGCCGCCGCCGCCAGTGATGGCCTGCTGCGCCTGCGGCGACGTCTTGAGGATGTCTTCCTGCGACATGTAGTTCTCCGCGCCGATCACCGAGAAGCTGTCGGCCGGGCCGGTGCCGGGCTTGAATGCTTCCATGATGGTGTCAGGTTCGCCCTCTACTGCCGCCATACCGGTCTTGCGATTGACGGCAATGAACTTCATACCATCGGGTACGATGAACTTCGATGGCTGCAGATGCTTGGCCGCATCGGCGATGAACTCGCCGAAAATCGGTGCCGAGAGCGAGCCACCGGTGCCGCCGCGACCGAGGGGAGCGGGAGAATCAAAGCCGATATAGAGACCGGCCACCATGTCCGGCGTGTAACCGACGAACCAGGCGTCCTTTTCATCGTTGGTGGTGCCCGTTTTGCCGGCAACCGGCAGATCGACCTTGATCTTGCCCGCTGCCGTGCCGCGCTGCACCACGCCTTCCAGCATGGAGGTTGTCTGGTAAGCGGTCATCGGGTCGAGGACCTGCTCGCGATTATCGACGATGACGGGCTCGTCCTGGTTTTGCCAGCTCGTCGCATTGCAGCCTTCGCATCCACGCTCTTCGTGCCGGAAGATTGTCTTCCCGTAGCGATCCTGGATACGGTCGATCAGCGTCGGCTTGATCTGCTTGCCGCCATTGGCAAGAACCGAATAGGCCGAGACCATGCGCATGACGGTGGTTTCACCCGAACCGAGGGACATCGACAGAAGCGGCGGCATCTTGTCGTAGATGCCGAAGCGTTCGGCATATTCCGCCACGAGGTTCATACCCATGTCCTGTGCCAGACGCACGGTCATGAGGTTACGGGACTTTTCGATACCGAGACGCAAGGTCGAAGGGCCAGCCGAACCGCCGCCGTAATTCTGCGGTTTCCAGACCTGGTTGCCGGAGACGACCTCGATCGGGGCGTCGAGGATGACCGAGGCCGGCGTATAGCCATTGTCGAGCGCGGCTGCGTAGATGAACGGTTTGAAAGAGGAGCCGGGCTGACGCATGGCCTGCGTCGAGCGATTGAATTCTGACTGCGCATAGGAGAATCCGCCGACCATGGCCAGAACACGACCCGTGTGCGGATCCATCACTACCATGCCGCCCTGCACTTTCGGCGGCTGGCGCAGGCGATATTCATTGCCGGAGCCGGAGAGCGGCTGCGCATAGACGACGTCGCCGACAGAAAGCACGCCAACTGGCGACTTGGCGGTCGCGCGCTTGCCGGCTGCATCGCGGAATGCCCAGCGCATGTTTTCTGCCGAGATATGCCCGCGCGTGCGCTTGTCGCCATCTTCCGCGTCGGGATCGGCCTGAAGGCCGATATCGACGCCATCGGCAGCAACAGCGAGTACCACTGCAACCTTCCACTCGGGAACGTCGCGCAGACCCTTGACCTTCGCCAATGCCGCCGTCCAGTCACCAGCTGTTTCGATCTTTTCGACAGGGCCACGGAAACCACGACGCTCGTCATACTGTACAAGCCCGTCCTGAAGCGCCTTGCGGGCTTCGCGCTGGATTTGCGGATCGAACGATGTGCGGACGGAAAGACCGCCTTCAAGCAGCGCTTCCTCGCCATATTTCTCGACGATCTGGCGGCGAACTTCCTCTGCAAAATAATCAGAGGCGAAAATATGCGCCCCACCACGACGCAGATTGACACCGAGCGGCTGCTTCTTGGCGTCTGCGGCGTCATCGGCAGTGATGTAACCATTCTCGGCCATGCGGTCGATCACCCAGTCACGACGCTCGAGCGCAGCCTTCTCGCGGCGGATCGGATGGTAATTGTTCGGACCCTTCGGCAGAGACGCCAGATACGCCGTCTCGGCAATCGTCAGTTCGGTGACGGATTTGTTGAAATAGGTCAGCGCCGCCCCGGCGATGCCGTAGGAATTCAGGCCGAAAAAGATCTCGTTGAGATAAAGCTCGAGGATCTTGTCCTTCGAGTAGGTTTGCTCGATGCGGAAGGAGAGGATGGCTTCCTTGAGCTTGCGGTCGATGGTCTGGTCGTTGGTCAGAAGAAAGTTTTTTGCAACCTGCTGGGTGATCGTCGATGCGCCTACGGGACGACGGCCGGAGCCGACATTCTGGAGATTGACGAGGATGGCGCGACCGAGGCCCCAGATATCGACGCCCGGATGGTTGTAGAAATTCTTGTCTTCTGCGGACAGGAAGGCTGCCTTCACGCGGTCCGGTATCGCCTGGATCGGCAGGAACAGGCGCTTCTCATGCGCATATTCCGCCATGAGCTCACCATTGCCAGCGTGTACACGGGTTGTTACGGGCGGCTCATAGGTGCTCAGAACTGCGTAATCCGGCAGGTCCTTCGTCACGCCGTGCAAATAAATCGCACCGACGACGGCGGCGCACAGAAAGAGCACGCTGGCCAAGCCGAAAAAATATCCAATCAGTCTGATCATACCAAGCTACCGATAATCCGAATCGTAACCATCAACGCCCGACGATTTACGGGCGCATCCTTGCATATCGCGTGCCGTTTTGCACACCATACCTTCGATGACAAGCCGATACGGCAGCATTCGCTGATATGTTACCGGGCCGAATGCCCGCAATCATGCCTCGAAGCTTACGGATTGCCACCGAATCCGCCTCCCGAGTAACGCGGGGAATGTGAGTAAAATAGGGCTCAGCGGTCGCATTCGTTGCCAAGGGTCAAGAATTGAACAGCTTTTCGGCGGTCTCTGGCGGGGCAGCCACACTTTTGGTTGACCCGTCGGCGGCCTGTCAGCCACCGTTTGCCATGGCCTTCGCGCGGTATCGCCCGACGGCCGTCGCCAAGGTATCGGCAACCTTTTTGCGCCACGCGTCATCGAGAAGCAGCTTTTCGTCTTCGGGATTGGAAAGGAAGCCGAGTTCCAGCAGTACCGACGGCACATCGTGGGCGCGCAGCACCATGAAGCCGGCATAGCGATGCGGATTATTGATGAGACCCACCTGCCCCTCGAAGGATGAGACGATGTTTTCGGCAAGGGTCACCGAAAAGGCTTGAGTCTCGCGGCGGGTGAAGTCGAGGAGAATATCGGCGACCTCGGGCGGTTCGGAGGAAGCGGCAACACCGGCAATCTGGTCGGACTTGTTTTCGCGCTCCGCCAGTTCCTGCGCCTGCCGGTCAGAAGCCCGATCCGACAATGTGTAGACGGTCGCACCGCGGATGCCCTTCTGCTTCAGCGTGTCGGCATGCAGGGATATGAAGAGATTGGCATTGTTCTGCCGGGCGATCGTTACCCGTTCGGACAGAGCGAGAAAGGTATCGGAATCCCGCGTGAGAAAGGCCTTGATGCCCGGTTCCCGGTTCAAACGATCGGCAAGCTCCTTGGCAAAGGTCAAGGTAATGACCTTTTCCTCGGTACCCGTGGTGCCACCGGTGGCGCCGGCATCGATGCCGCCGTGGCCCGCATCGACGGCGATGACGAAGTCCGCTGGACGCGAGGTTTTGTCGTCGGGTGTAATCGCTGACGTCGTCACCGGCGCAGGCGCGCGCCATTGCTGGTCTTTCACCAGTTCCGCGAACTTGCCCCTGGTGGTGATTTCCGCGTCCAGCACAAACCGGAACGACTGCCCGTCATCTGCCTTCTTCGTTTCTGCGACCGCCACCTGAACCGGCTTTTTTGCCGTCAGAACGATGCGGGCGCTGTTTTCGCCCATGGTGCCAAAGCGGATATCGGAAAAAAGGCCCGTTGGCTTGAGATCGGAGACGGGGAATTTAAAATTGACCGCCGGAAAGTCGACTACGATTCGTGCCGGCGAATCGAGGTAATGAACGTCGAACTCCGGCTCTTCCGCAAAATCGAGAACGATACGCGTGCGAGCCTCATCGCCGATGATGCGCGCCTGATGGGCGACGAGCGGCTCGACCGCATGCGCTGCCGGGATAAGGGAAAAAGAGGCGGCGACCCCAAGCGCCAGGACAACCGCGGCCCGCGCGATTCGCACGCCAAGCCACCCTGCCCCGCCTGATATCGCTGCGCTGCGCGTAAAATTCATGTCCCTCGAGAAATTCCGTATTTCAGTCATTTTAGATAAACAGCGATGAAAAACGCCGCGAACGGAGCCGTTTCAACCACGCCGTACGATAGTTTGCACGTTTGCGCCCCACAATCGCAGGCGTTGGTGAACCAATTGTTAACCCGGAAATTCCACCAACAATATGGCATATTTAGCCAGCCTATTGCTATTATGACAGAGAAAACATACAACGCATGTGAGGGTTAAAAGTGTTGACGGGATAGATGCCCGCCGGCTGCCAATCGAAAAAGACGCTGGCGCTGCACATCGGGCAATCATCTGCCGTCGTTACATTTATCCTGAAACTCGATCAATTCCGGCCGTGGCCGGAGACCTACCCGGTGGCACTGCCACCGCCGCTCTGAGGAGAGCAAATTCATCGGACCCCAAGGGGTCTATATATTATTGTCGTTCCGCCTGGCCAATGATGTCGCAGCAGTTTTCACATGAACCGGATACCAGGAGCAGGCCAAGCGCCTCGCCGTCGGTCCGGATGCTGCCAGTTTACAGAGGCCCGGGTGGAGACTTCATTTCCGGCACATCCTTGCACTCATATGAAAGGCTCGTCCGTGTGGCGGGCCTGTTCTCGTATAAAACAAGGCTGCGCCGAGGAGCACAGCTTACATGGCAGACAAAATGCTTATCGACGCCTCCCACGAAGAGGAGACACGCGTAGTCGTTGTCCGTGGGAACCGGATCGAAGAATTCGATTTTGAATCGGAGCACAAAAAACAAATCCGCGGCAATATCTATCTTGCCAAGGTCACCCGCGTTGAGCCCTCGCTTCAGGCGGCTTTCGTGGACTACGGTGGAAATCGCCACGGCTTTCTCGCTTTTGCGGAAATCCACCCGGATTATTACCAGATCCCGCTCGCTGACCGACAGGCACTGCTGAAAGCAGAAGCCGAGGATCATCGCCGTAGCGACGATTTCGAATCCGCCGACGCTCCCGAGCCAGCCGCCCCCATGATCGACCTTTCGCAGGTGGACCAGCCTGACGTCGGCATCGTTTCGGCGCCCGAAGCGGCCGAAACCGTGGCAGCCGAAGAAGCAGCCCCCGTGGCGGAAACGGTTTCTGAAGAAGCAGCCGTCGAGGTTGTGGCCGAAGAAGCACCCGCCGAGGAAGAAAAGCCGAAGAAGCGCGTCCGCCGCCCCCGCGCCAAGAAGAAGACCGCCGAAGAAGAGGCCGCAGCGGTTGACGCATCTGAAGCGTCATCCGAAGACGACGGCAGCACCGGCGGCGACATGGCCGCCATGGTTGATGCCGATACGATTTCGGAGGAAGTGGAAGGCCTTCGCCGCGGCAATAACGATGATGACGACGATGATGACGATCATCACGAAAAGGAAGTCATCGAATCCGTCGGCGCCGAAGACGCCATGGAAGAGGTTCCGGACCGGATTGCCCGCAAGCCGCGCAAACAATATCGCATCCAGGAAGTCATCAAGCGCCGACAGATCCTTCTGGTGCAGGTCGCCAAGGAGGAACGCGGCAACAAGGGTGCCGCACTCACCACCTATCTGTCGCTGGCTGGCCGTTACTCCGTGCTGATGCCGAATACGGCGCGGGGCGGCGGTATTTCCCGCAAGATCACCCAGCCGACAGACCGCAAGCGCCTCAAGGAAATCGCGCGCGATCTGGAAGTGCCGCAGGGCATGGGCGTCATTCTGCGCACCGCCGGTGCCAACCGCACCCGCGTCGAAATCAAGCGCGACTTCGAATATCTGATGCGTCTGTGGGAAAACGTCCGCACGCTGACGCTGAATTCCACCGCTCCCTGCCTCGTTTACGAGGAAGGCTCTCTGATAAAGCGCTCGATCCGCGACCTTTACAACAAGGATATCAGCGAGATCATTGTTTCCGGCGAAGAAGGCTACCGTGAAGCAAAAGACTTCATGAAGATGCTGATGCCGAGCCATGCCAAGGTGGTTCAGCCTTATCGCGACATTCACCCGATCTTCTCGCGCTCCGGCATCGAAGCGCAGCTCGACCGCATGCTGCAGCCCCAGGTGACGCTGAAGTCCGGTGGTTACCTCATCATCAACCAGACGGAAGCGCTGGTTTCGATCGACGTCAACTCGGGCCGTTCGACACGCGAGCACTCCATCGAAGAAACCGCGCTGACGACCAACCTCGAAGCCGCGGAAGAAGTGGCGCGCCAGCTGCGTCTGCGCGACCTTGCCGGTCTTGTCGTCATCGACTTCATCGACATGGAAGAAAAGCGCAACAATCGCGCTGTCGAGAAGAAGCTCAAGGATTGCCTGAAGAACGACCGGGCCCGTATTCAGGTCGGCCGCATCTCGCATTTCGGCCTTCTGGAAATGTCTCGCCAGCGCATCCGCGCTTCGGTGCTGGAATCGACCACCCAGGTCTGCCAGCATTGCGGCGGCACGGGCCACGTTCGCTCGGAATCCTCCATCGCCCTGCATGTGCTGCGCGGCGTCGAGGAATATCTGCTGCGCAACACCACCCACAATATCACCGTGCGCTGCACGCCGGAAACGGCGCTCTACCTGCTCAACCACAAGCGTGGCACGATCGTCGATTATGAAGGCCGCTTCGGCGTGTCGATCATCATTGCGGCCGACTCCGGCGTCGGCGCCCAGCATTTCGCGATCGATCGCGGCGAAGCCGTCGAAAATCCCGTAAAGATCGAAAGCCTCATTCAAATGCTGCCGAACTTCGTCGAGGAAGAAGACGATTTCGTCGCTGAAGTGGAAGAAGACGAAGACGAGGAAGAAATCGTCAAGGCAGAAAGCGCCCAACCGCGCCAGCAGCCGCAGGGCGACAATGGCGAGGAAGGCAAGCGCAAGCGCAAGCGTCGTCGCCGCCGTCGTGGCAAGGGTGGCCAGGGTGACCAGAACGGCACTGTCGATGCCCAGTCCGGTGATGCGGACGGCGATGATGCCGAGGGTGACGATGACGGTATCGAAGCGGATGACACCGGCGCTGATGCCGAGAACGGTACAGCGGAAGCAGCAGGCTCCGATGAGGACGGCAAGCGCAAGCGCCGCCGTCGCGGCAAGCGTGGTGGCCGCCGCAACCGCGCCGAGGACGAGGCTCTTGACGGAATTGAGTCTGCCGATGATGAAGCTGAAGGCGAAGAGGTCGCTGCTGCGGCTGCCGTCGCTGAAGAGCCGGCTGCTGCCGAGGTCGTGGAAGGCACGGTTGCTGATGTAGCCGTCGTTGCTGACGAGACCGCGCCGAAAAAGCCACGCCGCACCCGCAAGGCCAAGGCCAAGACGGAGACCGAAGAAGCGCCGCAGGCCGAAGCTGTCGAAACGGTGGAGCCGGTGGTCGTTGAGACGACTGTCGTTGATGTCGCCGTCGAAGAAGCAGGCGAAGCCTCTGCCGACGTTGCACCGGAAGCGGAAGCGCCGGTAAGTGAAGAGAAGGTTCGCGCGAACCGGGGCAACAATGTCTCGAGCTCCGAACCGGTCGTCACGTCGTCCGCGCCAGAGGGCGATGAGCCGAAGCCGCGCAAGGGCGGCTGGTGGCAGCGCAAAGGCTTCTTCTAAGCGAAGAGAAACTCCATAAACGACGCCCGCAACATCGTTGCGGGCGTTTTGCTTTGCGGGTAGCGGAGTGTGATGTCGCCGCTGCTCCTATGCTTTCCAGCCTGGAACGAGGTGGCAAGCGGATGAGAAGAGCCCATCTCTTCCGTCATTCCGGGCTTGAGCCGGAATTTCGCGGACGCGCGCCTGCGCCGCTTAAACCGAGCGTGTCAGCCCTCCGTCAACCCGGATATTCTGGCCGGTAATATACCCTGCTCCTTCGGATGCGAGAAATGCCACCGTGGCAGCGATTTCCTCGCTCTTGCCGTAGCGCTGCATCGGCACAGATTCGCGGCGCTCCTCCGTTGCCGGCAAGCTGTCGATCCATCCCGGCAGAACATTGTTCATGCGGACATTGTCGGCCGCATAGGTATCGGCAAAGATCTTGGTGTAGGAAGCCAGGCCCGCGCGGAAGACGGCGGAGGTCGGGAACATGCTGCTGGGTTCGAATGCCCATGCCGTCGAGATGTTGACGATCGCGCCCGCCTTCTGCTTCACCATGACGGGCGCGATTATCCGCGTCGGGCGAATGACGTTCATCAGATAGACGTCGAGACCGGTGTGCCATTGCTCGTCGGTGATGTCGAGAATAGCGGCCCTCGGACCGTGCCCTGCACTATTGACCAGCACGTCGATGCGGCCGAATTTCTCGAGCGTCTGATCCGTCAGCCGCTGGAGATCGTCATTGGACTGGTTGGAGCCTGTGACACCGATACCGCCCAGCTCCTTCGCCAGCGCCTCCCCCTTGCCGGAGGAGGACAGGATCGCAAGCCTGTAACCATCCGCGGCCAGACGTTTCGCCACAGCCGCTCCCATGCCGCTGCCGCCTGCCGTTACAATAGCCACTTTTTCTGTCGACATTGCTATCTCCTCGTTTGATCGGGGTGCCCCGCACCACATGGCTCATCTATAACGGGTTTCAACGAGGAGTTCGAACCAGAATGGCTTGCAGCGGCATGCAGAAAAACTGATGCGTGCAAGGCCAACCCTAGTCCGCACTCCCGACCGGATGGGCCTTGCGGCTGTCGACAGGCGCTTCCTGTCTCTCCGACAGACCATAATCGCGGATCACATGGGCGATACGAAGCCGGTAATCAGAAAAGGTGCCGGACCGTCCGAGCACCTGTGCGCGGCGGTGTGAAGGCCGGTTGCGCCAGGCCATCACCGCTGCTTCGTCCCGAAAAAATGACAGGGAGAGCATCTTTTCGGGATTACTGATGCTCTGAAATCGTTCGACTGACACGAAGCCATCGATGTCTTCTAGCTCGGCGCGCAGGCCTGCTGCTATATCCAGATAGTGCTGCTTTTCGCCGTCGGCCGGCCAGACCTCAAAGATGACGGCGATCATTGTCCGCCTCCGCCGTGCGGGCGAGAGGCAAGGCGCAGAAACAGGCGATCCTCGCGTCGGATGAACCGTTCCCGGCGCGCGAACTCGTAATTCTCCCGCCCCACGGGATCAGCAGCGAGCCGAGCCCTGTAGGCTTCGTAAGCGGCGAGATTTTCAATGTTGTAGACGCCATAGGCAATCGTGCTCGATCCTTCCTTTGGCGCAAAATAACCGATGAGATCGGCCCCGCAACGCGGGATCGCCTCGCCCCAGTTGCGGGCATAGAGGTCGAAGGCGTCAACCTTGAAGGGGTCGATCTCATAACGAATGAAACAGGTCAGCATCATTTCTCTCCTGATGTTATACGCGACCGGTTTACCCTGTTGCGACACGTCAATGCTTCGGCTACCATCGAAGCATGAAAGACGGACCTCTTATCGCCAACGTCGCTGCGCTTATAGGCGACCCCGCCCGTGCCAACATCCTGACGGCACTGATGGATGGACGCGCGCTGACGGCGAGTGAGCTTGCGGAAGCCGCCGGCGTGACCCTGCAAACCGCCAGCGGGCACCTTTCCAAACTCTCAGAGGCGCAATTGCTGAAGGCGGAAAAACAGGGGCGTCATCGCTATTTCCGTCTCTCTGACGAAGATGTGGCGCAGGTGCTGGAAGCTTTGATGGGACTTGCGCAACGCACAGGCGCGGTTCGCGTCCGCACCGGACCGAAGGACAAGGCGCTGCGGGAAGCGCGCATCTGCTACGATCATCTGGCCGGGGAAAGCGGCGTGGCCCTGCTTGCGGCCATTACCGCCAAAGGATTGGTGACCTCAAGTGATGACCCGGCCCTGACGGACGAAGGGCGTGACTTCTTCTCCAGCTTCGGCATCGATCTTTCGCCACTCGAAAAGGCACGCCGGCCAGTATGCCTGCATTGTCTTGATTGGAGCGAGCGCCGCCATCATCTCGGCGGCGGGCTGGGTGCCTCTCTCCTCGACGCCATGCAGCAGCGCGACTGGCTGCGGCGCGGAAACGGTCGCGTACTGACCTTCACCGCAAAAGGCGAAAAGGCCTTTGTCAGCACCTTCGGCTGCACGCCCGCCTGATGTCCCGACGAGCCAGGCGCTTCGGCCTATTTCAGCCAGCCAGCGATCCGTCCCACCGCCTCGGCAATGTCAGATACCGAACCCGCATAGGAAATGCGTAGCGCCCTGTGGCCCTCTTCAGGATCGAAATCCATTCCCGGCGTCGCCGCCACATCGATTTCCGCCAGCATGCGCTTGGCAAAATCCATGCTGTCATTGGAAAAGCGGCTTGTATCGACATAGGCGTAAAACGCGCCATCCATCGGGGACGCCAGCGGCAAGCCTATTTCCGGCAGCCGCGCCATCAGGAAATCGCGGTTCGTGCGATAGCTTTCTCTGTAGACATCAAGCTCCTCGGCGGCCGAAAAGGCGGCACATGCCGCGAGCTGAGAGAGTTCCGGTGCCGAAATATAAAGGCTCTGGGCGAGACATTCGACAGGGCGAACCAGATTCTCCGGCAGCACCATCCAGCCGATGCGCCAGCCGGTCATGCAATAATATTTGGAGAAGGAGTTGATGATGACGGCTTTGTCGGTGATCTCCACCGCGCTTGTCTCTTCTCCGACGAAGGTCAGGCCGTGATATATTTCGTCTGAAATGAAGGCCATGTCGCGGCTGTCGCAATAGCTGGCGAGCCGCTTCAACGCTTCGCGTCCGGTGACCGTGCCGGTCGGGTTGGCCGGGCTTGCCAAAAGCACGCCCTTCAGTTTGCAGCCCGCCCGGGTTTCCGCCCGTTCGAGGCTTGCGGGTGTCAGCGTGTAGCCGGTTTCTGCCGTGACCGGAACTTCCACCACGTTAAGGCCGAGCGCTTTCAGAATATTGCGATAGGCGGGATAACCAGGCCTTGCGATGGCGACGTAGTCGCCAGCGTCGAACAAACTGAGGAAGGCAAGGTTGAAGGCGGCTGATGATCCTGTCGTCACGGCAATGCGCGCCGGATCGATCGCGACCTGATGGCGCAGACGGTAGTGGCCGGCAATCGCTTCACGCAACTCGCGCAGGCCGAGCGCGTCGGTGTAACCGATCCGCCCGTGTTTCAGTGCGTCTTGCGCTGCTGCCAGCGACGCTTTCGGTGCCGGATGGGAAGGCTGGCCGACCGCCATGGAGATGACGGGACGTCCCGCCTGCCTGCGCCTGTTCGCTTCCGCCAGAATATCCATGGCGTGAAAGGGTTCGACTGCGCTCCGCTTCGATATCGTAATCAAGGGCATGCTCTTTCCTGAACCGTATTTCGCAGACTTGCAGCAGAATCACAATCTTCACAATCGTGAGACCATAATGCGGACAAGTATTTTTGCCGTATGGCCTTTGGCTTAAAGTAAGGTAATTGCCTTCATAAGATTCCAAGAGGCTCCGGCCGCATAGAATGAGGACCGATATGGCGCATTTTCTCCGTTCCACCCTTCTTGCCAGCGTGACGGCCCTTTCAACGGTATTCGCCTCCCTGCCCGCCCATGCGCTCGATGAGCAGCAGAAGAAGGAAATGGGCGAGTTCATCAAGCAGTATCTGATCGAGAACCCTGAAATCATGCTGGAGGTTCAGGACGCGCTTGAACGCAAGCAATATGCGTCGCGCAACGCCAAGGCTGCGGAAGCCGTTGCCGAGAACAAAAAGGCGATCTTCGAATCGAAATACGACCTCGCGCTCGGCAATCCCGATGGCGACGTCACACTCGTTGAGTTCTTCGATTATAATTGCGGCTACTGCAAACGCGCCATGGGCGACATGGACAACATCCTGAAGAGCGACAAAAAAATACGCGTCGTGCTGAAGGAATTTCCGATCCTCGGGCCGGAATCCGTCGCTGCCCATCGCGTGTCGAACGCCGTGAAGCTGCTTGCGCCGGCAAAATATCCGGAATTCCAGCGCACGCTGCTTGGCGGTCGTGGACGCGCCAATGAGGACAGCGCGATGGAAGTCGCGACCTCGCTTGGCCTGAAGGAAGCCGATATCCGCAAGTCCATGGCGGAAAACCCCAATGATGCGCAGGTGCAGGAAACCTACAAGCTGGCAAACAGCCTCGGCATTACTGGAACGCCCTCCTACATCGTTGGCGACGAGGCTGTCTTCGGCGCTGTCGGTGCGGACCCACTCAAGGAAAAAATTGCCAATATGCGCAGCTGCGGAAAAGCCACCTGCTCCTGATTCAGACTAAACCGCGTTCATTGCCTGTGAGATACGGAGCACCCCCTGCGCTTTAAGGCTTGCAGGGGCTTTTCCTTAAAGGCTGCGCAGTCTATAGGTGTCGCTGATTTTCTTATGGAAACGCGAATGAGCAACATCATCATCGTCATCAACGGCCCCAATCTCAATCTGCTGGGAAAACGGGAACCGGGTATTTACGGTGGCAAAACGCTGAAAGACATAGAAAACGATTGTGTGAAGGCCGGTGCCGAACTCGGCTTTTCGGTGGAGTTTCGCCAGTCCAACCACGAAGGTGTGCTTGTGGACTGGCTGCACGAGGCGGGCGAACGGGCAGCGGGCGTTGTGATCAATCCCGGCGCTTACAGCCACACCTCGATCGCGTTGCACGATGCCATCCGCGCAATTCCTGCTCCGGTCGTGGAGGTGCATATCTCCAACATCCATGCACGGGAAGAATTCCGTCACAAATCGATGATCTCGCCCGCAGCCAAGGGCATGATCTGCGGTTTCGGACCATATGGATACGTCATGGCGCTTCATGCGCTGAAGAACATCACGGCATAAAAAGAAACAAAGAATAGGGTTTGTCATGTCTGAAAAGAAACAGGGTATCGACAAGGAACTGATCCGCGAACTCGCGAATATCCTCAACGATACCGACCTTTCGGAAATCGAAGTGGAGCAGGACGACCTGC
>NZ_JBQYSN010000101.1:0-17426 GCF_052686535.1 Agrobacterium sp. DKPNP3
ACGCAGACGCAGATGCGGACGCGGATGCGGATGCCGATGCCGACGCAGATGCGGACGCCGATGCCGATGCAGATGCGGATGCGGACGCGGATGCCGACGCCGATGCCGATGCAGATGCAGATGCAGATGCAGATGCGGACGCAGACGCCGATGCCGATGCAGATGCAGATGCAGATGCGGATGCCGACGCAGATGCCGATGCTGACGCAGACGCAGATGCTGATGCCGATGCCGATGCGGACGCAGACGCCGATGCAGATGCCGATGCTGATGCGGATGCGGATGCGGATGCGGACGCAGATCTCGAGCCAACCGATGATGTCGTAACGGCTCAGGTGAACGTTTTGCCGACGGTGACGGAAGATGTGCCGCTCGGCAGTGATACCTATTTAGCCGTCGTTAGCCTCGCCGGTCTTGATCTGCAGCTATTTGCAGATGCGATCGAATTCGATGTCGAGACGGGTCACAAACAGGATCTGGGCTTCGATTTCAGCGGAATTCTTGGAGCCGGGGTTCTTGGTGACTACAGCCTGGTCGTGCAGAAATGGGATGCCTCCACCCAACAATGGACCGGTATCAATGGCACAGGCCCCGCCACGGTCCTCTCCCTGTCGCTGTTTGGCGGAACGAGCGGAACCGTTCAGGGGCTGGATTCAGGAGAATATAGAGCCTTCATGGGGTTCACCGGCCTCCTTGGCGTGGGTGTTGGCGGTACACTAACTCTGGAAGGTACGGATTACGACTTCACCGAAGTTGGAGGATATGAGGCCGTCGAGGTTAGCGGCAACGTCATCGACAATGACAATGTGCCAGCCGGGACAAGTGTCCAGAGCGTGGATGGCCAGACGATCGATCCGGGCGGAACCACTATTCAGGGCGACTTCGGTGAGCTCGTGATCCTGCAGGATGGCTCCTACACCTATACGCCCTTCGAGAACGGTACCGGGATCGGTCAGGTAGACCGGTTCCAATATAAGGTGGTCGATGCCGCCGGCAATACCGGGACCGCTACGCTCTACGTCCAGATCGGCAGCGACAGTGTCACCATGACATGGAGCGACACCGATCCAAGCCTGCCCGCGACATTTGAATTCGCAGCCACCGGCGACGCCGCAAACGCGTCCGTAGTGTGGGACAATGTGACCAATAACGAATTCTTCAATGCCAGCGGCTCCAACCTGCTTTCGGGCGGCCTTGGGCAGACCAGCAACTATGTCAGCAATAGTTTCGTCATCACCGACAGCATGGAAGTTTCTGGCAGCGTCAGCGTGTCGGTGCTGCTTGCGGCGCTATCCAACGGCGTGCTTTACCTCGAACGGGAGACGACCCCCGGCACCTGGCAGACGGTGGCGAGCGATTCCTTTAGCATTGTCCTTGGCGGTCTCGGCGTCGTGGCGTCGTTGGACCTCGCCACAATCGACTTCACCGCGGGGACCTATCGCATTCGGTCGACATTGAGCGGAACGTTGGTCAACGTCTCAGCTACCGTCACCACCAATGTCGATGTCACATATACTGATCAGTATGAGGTTGGGAGTATAGCCGGGGACGACGGTAACCTGCTCACCAACGACGAACTGGGGTCTACCTTCACAGCGTTCCAGATCTTTGACGGCACGAGCTTCGTCAAGGTGACTGGCGCAATGAGCATACAGGGCACGTATGGGACACTCACCGTCGATGCCGACGGCAATTACAGCTATGCACCGGATACGACGCTTGCGCATTTCACCGAGACGCAGACGGACACCTTCACCTATCAACTGGTGCATCCCTCCGGCGCGGTGGAGCAATCCGAGCTGGTGGTTACCGTTGAGCCCTCAGGTGCAGGTGTGCCAGATCAGGCGATGATGTTCGCTGCGGATGACATCGCCGGGCTCGATAGCATCGATGTTGCGGCAGGGGATGATCCATCGGCTTCCGATCGGGTCAGCGATGATGATCTGTCGCAGCTTATCGAGGAAGATGGCGGCGAACTGACTGTCCCTCTTGATGGCCTCTCCTCCCTGTCCGAGCCGGACGATGCGGATGCAGACCTGACCGCCGTGGAAGAGCGAGCGGATATGACAGGCATGCCCGATCCGCTGGAGCTGCCCGTCGATCCGCTCGGGCATCTCGCAACTGAGGACGAGTGGAACTCCAGCACTTCGCATGTGGTCTGAATGAGTTGAGGGCGTCAGGTGGACATGATGGTCCGCCTGCCGTCGCGAGGAGCATCGATGCCTGTTTCCGACATGATGGCGGAATCCTGCCCTGATACCAATGCTGCCGGTCTTGATATCTCGGGCTGGAGCGAAGCATTCCAATATGTGGCGCGTCACTATGGTGTGCCGTTTTCTCCCGGCGGTGCGCGGCAGCTTGTCGAGGCGCTGCGGGCCACCGACACTGACGATTGCCTCACCCGCATGGCAGACAAGCTTGGTCTGCGGGTCAAGCGTGCTACACCGGCGCCGCGGCTGCTGACCAGCTGGCGGCTGCCGGTGATTCTGCAGCTTGCAGACGGGGCGGTGGGTGTCGTCACCGCGCTTGCAGCAAACAAGGAAGCCTCGGTTGTTTTCAGCGGTGATGGTGGCTGCGCCACAACGCTACCGCTGGACATGCTGCTGTCCCAGACCGATTTTGTCATCGTGGCACGGCCGCAGCGCGGGACCGTCGACGAGCGTGTGGACAGCTATATCGCGCCTTACCGCGAACACTGGTTTCGCACCATCGCGTTCCGTGACATCGGCTCCTACGGCCATGTCACGCTGGCCTCATTGGTAGCCAATGTCCTGGCGCTTGCGGGTGTCATGTTTTCCATGCAGGTTTATGACCGGGTCGTGCCGGCGAAATCCTTTAATACGCTTTATGTGCTGTTCATCGGCGTACTTCTGTCTGCCCTGTTCGATTTCATCATGCGCCGCCTGCGCACTCGCATCATCGACATCGTGGGCAAGCGAACCGACATGCGCATTTCGGATCTCGTGTTCGGTCATGCCCTGCGGGTCAAGAACCAGGCGCGGCCCACATCCACCGGCACCTTCATCGCCCAGCTGCGTGATCTGGAGCAGGTGCGCGAACTCCTGACTTCCACCACGGTGGCTGCGATTGCCGACCTGCCGTTCTTCTTCCTGTTCCTCTTCATCTTCTGGATGATCGGCGGGCCGCTGGTGATTATTCCCGTCGCGGCACTGACGCTTCTGATCTTGCCGGGCCTGCTGGTGCAGCGCAGGCTGCGGGCGGCCGCCAACGAAGCCATGCGGGAATCTTCCCTGCGGAACGCCATGCTGGTGGAAGCCGTGCAAGGCATCGAGGACATCAAGACGTTGCAGGCCGAAGATCACTTCCAGCAGCGCTGGAACCACTATAACGCGGTATCGGCCGATGGGCAGCTTCGCCTGCGCTCCATCACCAACGGTCTTGCGGCGTGGAGCCACACCGTCCAGACCGGAACTTTCGCCGCCGTCGTTTTCGTCGGTGCGCCGATCGTGATGGAAGGCGACATGACGACCGGCTCGCTCGTCGCCTGCTCCATTCTCGGGTCACGGATGATGGCGCCGATGGCGCAGCTGACGCAGATCCTCGGCAGATTCCAGCAGGCGCGGGTCGGGCTCAACAGCATCGACTCTATCCTGCGCATGCCGTCCGATCACCCGGAAACCGAAACCCGGGTCAGCGCGCCAACCCTGCGCGGCGCCTACAGGATCAGGGGTGCCGCCTTTCATTACGGCAGCGGGGCCGGAAAACCCGCGCTCGCGATCGGCGATCTTACCGTTGCCGCCGGGGAAAAGGTTGCGATACTGGGCAAGAATGGCGCTGGAAAGTCCACCCTGCTCCTGGCGATGGCAGGCATGGTGGAGCCGGCGGCCGGCGAAGTGCTGCTTGACGATCTCGCACTTTCCCAGATCGATCCCGCCGATGTCCGCCGCAATGTCGGCCTTTTGACGCAGGACACACGCCTTTTTCACGGAACGATCCGGGAAAACGTCATGCTGGGCGCGCTGCATGCACCGGAACCGTTGCTGCTCGAAGCGCTTGCCATGACTGGTGCCGACGACTTCGTGCGCAGGCTTCCCCGTGGGCTGGATCATCCGATTCTCGAGGGGGGCAGGGGCCTTTCCGGCGGGCAGAAGCAGGCATTGCTGCTCGCGCGACTGCTAATCCGCGACCCGGCCATCGTGTTGCTGGACGAGCCAACCGCGGCGATGGATGAGGCGACCGAGCGCCAGTTCATCGGCCGCTTCCAGTCCTGGAGCGCGGAGCGAACGGTTGTCGTCGCCACCCACCGTATGCGCGTTCTCGAGCTGGTTCAGCGCATCATCGTGGTCGAAAGCGGACAGGTCGTGCTTGACGGAAGCAAGGAGGAGGTTCTCAACACCCTGCGCGGTGTAAATAAGATGGCACCGCCGAACGGCCTTCGCCGGAAGATGCCGGAAAAGAAGGCCGCCGGCAACGTGGCCGGCTTCCCGTTCAATTCGACGGAGGAGGTTTAAATGGCGGCCATCGGCGATCGCGATTTCTCCGGCCGGGGCGGATGGGCCTTCGGTGATGACGACGGGCGAAATCTGACCCGTTCCTCCCGCGTGGTGCAGCTCTTCGTCGCCCTTTTGACGGCCATGCTGGTCTGGGCCTATTTCGCCAGGCTGGACGAGGTGTCCTCCGGCGATGGGCGGGTGGTTCCCACCAGCCGTGAGCAGGTCATCCAGTCGCTGGAGGGTGGCATTCTCGCCGCGCTGCATGTGCGGGAAGACCAGGTGGTTGAACCAGGGCAGATTCTTGCCCAGCTTGATCCGACCAGAAGTGAATCCGATGTCGAGGAGAGCGCGGCCAAATATCGCGCGGCGCTGGCAGCGGCTTCCCGCCTCGAAGCGGAAGTAAACGGCACTCCTCTTACCTTTCCTGCGGCTCTCAGTGCCTATTCTGCACTCACAGCCGCCGAAACCGAGCTTTATACGGCACGTCGACGGGCGTTGGAGGAATCCCTGCATTGGGTGGAAGAGTCGCTTGCGCTTGTGCGCAGCGAACTGAAGCTCAACGAGGAACTTAGAGCCGTCGGAGCGGCAAGCAACGTCGAAGTCATCCGCCTGCGCAGGCAGATGGTGGAACTGGAACTGAAGAAGGTCGAGATCAAGTCCGAATATGTGGTGCGCGCCCGCGAAGAGCTCACCAAGGTGAATGCCGAGGTCAATTCGCTATCGCCCGTGGTCACCGGCCGTGCGGACAGTCTCGCCCGCCTCACCCATCGCTCGCCGGTGCGTGGCATCGTCAAGAATATCGAAGTTTCGACGATCGGTGGTGTTGCGCCGCCCAATGGCAAGCTCATGGACATCATTCCGCTCGGGGACGAGCTTCTTATTGAAGCGCGTATCTCGCCGCGCGATATCGCCTATATCCATCCCGGCCAGCGTGCCAGCGTGAAGATCAGTGCCTACGACTATGCGGTCTATGGCAGTCTGGACGGTCAGGTGACGACCATCTCGCCCGATACGATCCAGGACGAGGTTGACCGGGAAATCTATTATTATCGTGTTTTCATCAAGACGGAGAAGGATGCGCTGGTCAATGCCGCGGGACGGGAATTCCCGATCGTGCCGGGCATGGTCGCGACAGTCGATATCCATACCGGCGAAAAAACGGTGCTGGAATATCTCGTCAAGCCCTTCAACAAGGCCCGGGAGGCTTTACGTGAACGTTGAGACCGGACGGGTTCTTGCCACGAAACCCCAGAACGTGAAGGAACGTCTCTCCGCCATAAGGACGTTCCTGCGCGGAAAAGTCCAGCCTTTGGAAATGCCGTTTCCGGCCGTGACGCTGTTCTTCTCCGTTTCGGATGGTGACAGACGAGCGCGTGTCGTGAATGCTTCCGGTCCATCGCTGGAATCGGCATGGCAAAAGGGCGTCCCCCTGCTTCTCGCAGCTATGAAAGCGGATGGTATCAAGGGACGTTGGGTTCGGGTGGACTGGGTAGAGGTTGCGCAAGCAACTACATGGCCGCGTCTGCGTGCGTTGCTCGCAAAGGTCAAACGCAATTATTTCCGCTTCGGTATCGCGCTTGACCCGGCGTTTCGTTTCGCCTTCACGGAACAGGAACTGAACGCCAATGCGATGCTTTACGGCGGCAATACCATCGACAACGCCGTGCTCAACGAGAAGAATTTCAGCCTCTATGCCGCAACCCGCCATGAAGACATGCCGCCATTGCGGTTTTCGGATGAGGAAGCGATTTTCCTTTTTACCACCAAGGGTGTTTTCTGCGACGAGACCGGTCGGTTGCATCTGCTCGACGGGGAAGGTCTCGATGCCGGGAGGCGCAGGATTGAGAGGCTCGATGGCGGCGTGGTGCTGTCGCTTCTGCGGGATTCATCCGCTTATCTTGCCCGGCAGGTCAATGAGGACGGCTCCTTTATTTATGGTTATCATCCCTGCTTCGACCGGCGCATAGAGGCCTATAATGCGCTGCGCCACGCCAGTACCACCTATGCCATGATCGAGGCCTGGGAGGTTACGCACGACCCGAAGCTGAAAGGCGCAATCGAGCGTTCCCTGAAATATCTCGCAGGCACGCTCGTAAAGCCGGCCACCCTTCCGGATGGCGAGGAGGCCGCGTTTCTTGTAGAAGCCGACAATGAAATCAAGCTTGGCGGCAATGCCGTCGCGATACTGGCGCTCGTAAAATACATGACTGTCAGTGGCAAGGATGAATGGCGGGCGCTGGCGGAAAGGCTCGCGCGCGGCATCCGGCACATGCAGGACAGCAGGACCGGGGCGTTCGTACATGTCCTTAATTTCCCTGATCTGGTCATCAAACAAAGGTATCGAACCATCTATTACGAGGGCGAGGCGGCATTCGGGCTCATGCGCCTTTATGGCCTCACGGGTGACGCCATTTGGCTCGCGACCGTCGAGAAGGCGTTCGAGCATTTCATCGCGAAGGATCATTGGAAACACCATGACCACTGGCTCGGTTACTGCATCAACGAACTGACCCTGCACCGGCCGGAAGAACGTTACTTCCGTTTCGCTGTCCGCAACATTGCCGGATATCTCGATTTCGTCGAAAATCGCATCACCACCTTTCCGACATTGCTGGAACTCATGATGGCGGCGCGCCAGACCCTGTCGCGTATCGCTGCCGATCCCCAATTTCGTCGCCTCCTTGACGAAATCGATCTTGCGCATTTTGAGCGTGCCCTTGAAAGGCGGGCGCACCACCTGCTCAATGGTCACTTCTGGCCGGAAATGGCCATGTATTGCCGTAGGCCCGATCGTATCGCGGGTTCCTTCTTCATCCGCCACCACGCATTTCGCGTCCGGATCGATGATGTCGAACATTATCTGTCCGGTTTCGTTGCCTATCGTAGTTACCTCAGGGAACGGAAAGCGTTTCGCGAACTCGTCCGTCAACAAGCGGCACCCCGCAATCGCCTTGGTCGCCAGACGGAGAAGCCCGTGGCGTTACCGCAGCAGAGGGAATGGACGGCGGCCGATGTCGAGGCCGCAACGGGCGGAACCTGGCTTCGCCACCCACCCGAAGGCTGGACGGCAAAGGGACTTTGTATCTTCGCGCCGGCCATGCAGCCGGAAAGCATAGTTGTTTTGCGCGCCCGCGAAGGCGACACGGGCGTGCCGGTGCAAGCCCTTGAAGGACTGCCTAAGCCGGCCTGCCTTGTTACCACCGACCCACGGCTGGTGAGTGAGCGCGATATTCCGGCACTTCAGGTGGCGAATGGCATGCAGGCCGTTCTGGCGATGGGAGACTACGCCCGCAGCCGGATGACGGGCAATGTGCTGGCCGTAACCGGCAGCGCCGGCAAGACGACTGTCGTCGCGATGCTCACGCATGTGCTTTCCGCCTGGGGTGGCGTCGGCAAAAGCCATCACAATGCAAACCTGCCGGCCGGAGTCGCTTGGAACCTGGCGTCGATTCCGTGGGACATACCACATGTCGTTCTGGAACTGGCGATTGGCAAGATGGCGGTAAGCGCGCGCATGGCGCGCCCGAAGGTTGCCATTTTCACCAATGTCCTGCCGGCTCATCTGGGAGAAACCAGCACGGTTTTTGACATTGCGAGAACGAAAAGCGCCATCTTTCTCGGCATGGCGCCGGGCGACAAGGCGGTTCTCAACCGCGATATGCTGGAATGGGACACGGTGCATGATGCTGCCCGCGGGCGGGGCCTCGATATTCTCACCTACGGGACGTCGGATACATGTCTGTTTCAATTATTGCATTACGATGTGGCCAGCGGGCAGGCCCGTGCCAGGATCAAAGAGCACGTGATTTCATATCGCGTCGGCGCGGCCGGACGGCACATGGCCCTGAACGGGCTTGCGATCCTTGCTGCCGTATCGGCGCTTGGTCATCCTCTGGAGCGCGCGGTTGCCCAGCTCGACAGTTTTGCCGCTTTGCCCGGACGTGGTGAGGAGATTGATCTGTCGCTCGGCGGACGGCGGCTGAAGGTGATCGACGACGCCTATAATGCCAATCCGGGTTCGATGCGCGCAGCGCTGGAGCGCCTAAACGGTCATGAAGGCGGCAAACGGCGGATTGCAGTTTTGGGCGAAATGGCAGAGCTCGGTCCTGGTGCCGCGGCCTATCATACCGAGCTAGCTACGATTATTCAGGAAAGTTCCATCGATCAGGTCTTTGTTACGGGCGAGCTTTACACCGATTTCTGGGATGCACTTTCGCCGGCAAGTCGCGGCTTCCATGCGGACTCACGGCAGGCGCTGAAGGAAATCCTCCGCGACCAGCTGGCGGACGGCGATGTCGTCCTTTTCAAGGGCTCGCACAGCACCGGAATGCATGAGCTGGTAGCGTGGCTGAAGAAGAGCGCCGATGGCAGCGCCGCCTGAATCGTTTGGCTGAGCAAGCCTGGTGCTATTTGAACTGTTCAAGGTCCATCTCATGGACTGCACGGCGGATTTCGACCTCAGACCTGCCTTGGGCAATCAGGGCGGCGGCGAGGCGACCATGATAGGCCAGCAGATGCCGCTGGCGATCTGTCGCCTGAGCATAGATGTGATGCGGTTCGAAACCGGCGGAACGCAGTCTTCGTACATAAAAAAGCTGGCTGAAAAACGGCACGACCCGATCCTCTGGATCCGAGATGATGTAGATGTCTGGTCTGGAATTGGTCGAAATACGCTCGATCTCCGTGATGGGATCATAAAACCCAGCGGCGTTGTAAAGCAGTTTGCCGGGGATTTTGCGGCGCCGTTCCCAGAAGGCGGAAACCTGCTTTACCGAGACCAGACCGGAAGTGATGACCGCCGCTGAGACGTCCTTACGCCTGTTCATAAGGCTTGCCACGATCTGTCCGCCGGCGGAATGGCCGGTCAAGATGAAGGACGATATGTTGTGCTTTTGCCTGATCTGGTCGAGTGCGCCATCCATAAGGGCAATTTCGCGCATATGGCGGCGATTGTTGTGATCGCCCGAGGAGCCGTAGATGCCGGGTCGTGCCATGAAGATTACCGGGTGTCCGGCCATTCTGGCCCAATCCACCATCTCGGCCGCGATCGTGGCGGGGGACTGGCGGATGTAGGAATCGGTGATGAAACGTACGCCCTTCGCATTGCGCAGCATCACGTCGCCGCCGAAATAAACGAGGACTGTCGGGTTCCCCGCATCGACCAGCGCCTCCGGATAATATCGAATGCACTCTCCCTCGCCTTCCGCCTCGACCCATAGTCCGCCGGGAACGGCGGCACAGGCTTCCGGTGACGTGAAAGAGCCGTTTAATGCCTCATATGGGTTGAAGGCCTCGTCTTTTAGGAAGACGGTCAGCTGGCGCGGCTTCGGCAATTCGAAAGGGCCCAGCCGCGGTGCATCGGCCAGCGCCGATTGCGATGCCCCGGGGATTGCCAGCGCGAGCAGCGCCCAGCGCACGATCCACCAGGCAAGCCTCGGTTCTTCCTTGGTCATGGATGCTCCTCCGCCGGCTTGTCCTTCCCTCCGATGAAGATATTTGCCTGTAGGCGACGGGCAGGAAGGATTTCCTATTGAAGCCGTTTACAATTAAAAAATTATGTTAGAGCGTTTCGCGATGTAACGGAACCATATCTGGCAGTTTCGAGATGGTTTTGGCATTCGCCGGACTGGATGGTTTCGCCAGGCTGTCGATATGACGCCATGTGCCGTTTTGTGCCGAAGATATAATCTTAAGCCATAAATCATGAGAAAGGCCGGCGAACCTAGGGTGCCGGCCATTTTCTTTAAACATAATGGGGAGTGTGCCGCCAGCTATAGCGCATTACATCGCCGGCAGAATGGCAACATCGCGAACTTCGTTGTCTAGTCAAGTAATCGGGCCGACTTCTGTGAGCGCAAGTATCGCTTGGCTTGATCGATGGTGTAAGATCGACCCACTTGGCTGTTCCGCAACTGCCGACCACCAGGGGGTGGACAGCTCTACGTGAATACCTTGGAAGACGCCGGCGGATCTCCAACCGCGCCGCCGACCGGACCAATACTGGCTAAGGGCTTGGCGAAGCTGCTGCGATAACAATCGCGCCAGATATCTCTGTGTGGTGCATATTGAAGTCGTTTGCATTGCCGCAGAGCGATGAGCGTGGATGGTTGAGACGAAAATTTGGCAGGGGAGGGCTCTGTTGCAGACATTTCGTTTGCTGTGAAAAGGCCTTCCCATGCCTCAACCACGAGGCTTTTGCCCGAAATTATTCGCGAGAAGTACAATCCTCGCCTCAGCCCGTTGCCTTCACCGAATGGCCGGCGGCCCGCAAGAGCGCCATAAGCACCGGCCCCAGAGAAAACTCCCCGCGCTTTGCCCGATTGGTGAGATCCCTCAGATATCCGCCCGGCGAATTGATGTGACCCCCGCGCTCCAAAATGCATGCAACCGTGACCGCTGCGTTCTCTGGGCCCATTGCCTCGCAGGCCTCCTGATATGCGGAGGGGCTAATCCCAAGCATGGATCTGACGACCACTGCGGCTGTCATGAGTTCACGCCAGTTCCGAATTTGACCATCGGGCCCATAGTTTGAAATTTCAGGGCAGGCCCGCAAGACAAGTCCGATTGGGAAAGCCTTGATTGGCACATGCTGCCGCTGCTTGTCCTCACTCGGCTTCGCTCCCTGCTCTTTTCGAGAGCTAGGTTCAAGTTCATTAGGAGTGTTGGTATTTGAATTCTGTATGTGACGCTCAGTATGAGCATCATTGGCGTTCATTTTTGATGAAAAGTCTTCGGAATTCAGAAGTTTGACGATATCCTCGCGTAGACTGATCATCCTGAGGCCGAGATCCTTGAGTTCAGCCAAGTTGGGATTGCGCGGGATTTCTCCCACGATCGCGACATAGCGCTCCTCTATTCCGTCCCAATCGCCTGTTGCCCCTTCTTCAACAGCTGCAGTGATCAGCTTGCGGATATCCCGCCGGCAGATCGTCAGATTTTCCTTTGCTTGTCTAAAGGCGATTCGATCGGCAGCAACCTGCTGGGCGAGGCACGCAAGCTCCTCAGCTCGCATAAGAAGAGGCGATATGTCGAACCCGTACGCGTGCTCGATCGAGCCATCGTCGCCTTTTCTGGCGTAGCGTTTGCCGTTGGCGCTATCCTTGCGGATAATCAATCCGGTATCAACGAGGACCGCAAGATGCCGACGCAAGGTCGCGCCTGCAATGCCATGGGCACGAATTGACAGCTGAACGTTCGAGGGAAAGACGACGAGCTGCGCGTCTTGGCGCAGTTCGTTTTCCGGGTAGAAGCTCAAAAGGGCATCGAGAACCGCAAGGCTGCGATCCTGCAAACCAAGCACCTCTCGAGCTTCCGATGCGTCGCGAAAAACCTTCCACTTGTTTGCCGATTTACCTTCCTCGATCCTGCTCGTTGCGATTTGCCGCCGCACAAGCGCAAGGGTGCGGGAAAGCTGGAAGGCGTGGTTCTGCGCAAGCGAAAGATCGGTGTTCATCTGAGGCTCCATCTTTGGAGCGGGCCATTCCCGCTCGATGGCTCCCGTCAGTGTCCGGAACCGGTCGCGATCACCGCAAAGGCAAAGCCGAAGCGGCCGCAGCTTGCTAGCGGACCCCGTCAGCGGGTTGATCGACGGAGATCCGGGGCCGGACCAGGAAGCCATCCATCAAGAGCGGGATTTGGACACCTCCATGGACCTGCCTCCGACAAACAACGATCGTGCTGATGCGGATCCTCGCCTTCCCTCATCGCCTTTCCGGTTGTTTCCTCGCTCCGACGTTGGGTCGGTGTCGTCGGGTACAACTGCTGGAGACGGCTCGCATGCAGCGTGAAGCTGATTGTTCCGGACGGTTCCGGAAGCCGCATCGGGGTGTGACGTCATTCTCACGCAGGCTCCAGATCACAAGTTCGCTGGAACGATCGTCGTGGGCGCCGACGGCTCAGCGCCGTCCTCTTGTCAACTTTGAGGGGTCACGTTATTCCGTCTGCGGAATATCGCTTGAAATATTCCACAGATGGAATACATTTGGAGCACCGATGAGTTGGAGCGTTGATGAGTTTGGTGAGTGGTACACGACGCTGATCGAGGCCGTTCAAGACGATATTGTAAGGGTAGTCGGACTTTTAGAAGCCAAAGGACCGCAACTTCCCTTCCCTTACTCATCGGGCATCGAAGGTTCGAAGCACGAACATATGCGGGAACTGCGGATTCAGAGCGGCGGCGAACCCTACCGGGTATTCTACGCTTTCGATCCGCGTCGCACTGCCATTTTGCTCGTCGGTGGAAATAAAACCGGCGACGACCGCTTTTATGAAATCATGGTTCCGGTCGCTGATCGACTATATGACAATTACCTGATCGAGATCGGGAGGGAAGGTTTGATATGACTGGACATCGCCCCTTTAACGACTTGCGCAACAGAATGTCGCCCGAACGCCGTGCCCGCAACGATGAAGCGACCAAGGCAATTCTCGAAGACATGGCGTTACACGAGCTGCGCGTGGCCCGTGAAAAAACTCAGCAGGATGTGGCACGCGCACTACATGTGAAGCAGCCGGCTGTCGCAAAGCTGGAGCAGCGCGCCGATATTTATGTCAGCAATCTCCGACGCTATATTCAAGCATTAGGTGGCACGTTGGAGATTACTGCGAAGTTTCCCGACGCCTCGGTCAACATCAAGAATTTCAGCGAGTTGGCCGCTGAGAAGTAACAACGCTTGGAATCAATAGGGCCTGCGACTATACACTTACCCAGATCGCTTAATGAAAATTCCGGCTCTTCACCTTCAGCGTGTCGATATGAAGATCGGGTGTGAACATGTCCCGCGGGACGACCGGCTTCGGCCGACCGCGTGAATCCGGCCCGCCGCCGCCATGAGCAAATTCATCACCTCTCCCGGTCGGCAACCTGAACTCCGTATCCCGATCGGCAAGTCCAACCAGATCGCTTGAGAGATCGAAGAGTTGCTGAGCGACGAGATGCACGACCTCCCCTTCCCGCTGAATCCGCCCGTTGATCGCCATCATCGAGGATCCCAGCACGACGCGTCGGCGCTTCTCGAACAGGGTTGGCCAGACAACGATGTTGGCAGGACCCGTCTCGTCCTCGATGGTGATGAACATGACACCTTTGGCGGATCCCGGCTTCTGCCGCACCAGCACGAGTCCAGCGGTGTAAACCCATCGGCCATCCCGGGCATTCATCGCCTCGGCACAGGTGATGATATTGCGTGCCGACAGCTCCTTGCGCAGGAAGGCGACCGGATGCTGACGCAGGGTTAGCCCGATATGGCTGTAGTCCTCGATGACGTTATGACCGTCCGTCATTTGCCGAAGCGCCACCTCTGGCTCCTGCTGCTCGGCAATCGCCGTCGCCTCGCGTTCGGCTGCGGCTGCAAACAAGGGCAAGGGCTCGTCGCGCAGCGCTTTGATCGCCCAGAGCGCATCGCGTCGTTCGAGTTTGAGCGATGGCAGGAAGGCATCGGCCTCTGCCAGCTGGACAAGCGCTTCGGTTGGAACACTCGACCGGCGCCAAATATCATCGACTGAGGCGAACGTATTGTTCATGCGCGCTGCAACGATCCGCGCCGCCTCCGCAACTGCCAGTCCCCTCACCTGCCGGAAACCCAGCCGGACAGCATGTCGATCAGTGCTGCCGATCCTTTCCAGCGTGCAGTCCCAGCGCGAGCGGTTGACACAGACCGGCCGCAGCTCGACGCCATGCTTGATTGCATCGCCAACGATCTGCGCCGGCGCATAAAAGCCCATCGGCTGGCTGTTCAAAAGGGCTGCGCAAAAGACATCAGGAAAATGGCATTTGATGAAGTTAGAAGCATAGGCGATCAGCGCGAAGGACGCTGCATGGCTTTCCGGAAAGCCGTAGGAGCCAAAACCTTCAAGCTGCGAGAAGGTCTTTTCGGCGAACTCCGGTGAATAGCCGTTCTTCACCATGCCGGAGACTAGCTTGTCCTTGAAGCGCGAGACGCCGCCAGTGAACTTGAAGGTCGCCATGGATTTGCGCAGCTGATCGGCCTCGCCGCCGGTGAAACCGGCGCAGACCATCGCAACGCGCATGGCGCTCTCCTGAAACAGTGGCACGCCCAGCGTCTTGCCGAGGACTGCTTCAAGCTCGGGTGTTGGATATTCGACGGGCTCCTTGCCTTCGCGACGACGGAGATAGGGATGCACCATGTCACCCTGGATAGGGCCCGGCCGCACGATCGCCACCTGCACGACGAGATCGTAGAAGGTGCGCGGTTTTAACCGCGGCAGCATCGCCATCTGCGCGCGGCTTTCGATCTGGAAGGTGCCGAGCGTATCGGCCTTGCGGATCATCGCATAGGTCGCAGCATCCTCCTGACGGAGATTGGACAGATCGAGATTCTCTCCCTTGTGTTCGCGAATGAGGTCAAAGGCTTTTGCCATATAGGTCAACATGCCGAGTGCGAGAACATCGACCTTCATAAACTTCAGCGCCTCGACGTCATCCTTGTCCCATTCGATAATCTGGCGGTCCTTCATCGTCGCCGGCTCGATTGGTACGAGATCGTCCAGGCGGTCATGTGTGAGGACAAAGCCGCCGGGGTGCTGACCGAGATGGCGTGGTGCCCCATTAGTTGCTGTGCGAGCTTCAGGGTCAGCGCTAAGCGCCGGTCGCCTGGGTTGAGATTGAGCTCACGGATATTTCTGTCGGGAACCTCTTCTGACCACGACCACATGCCTGACGACAGCGCCTTTATGACATCCTCCGGCAGGCCGAGTGCCTTACCGACATCGCGGATTGCGCCCTTGGCCCGGTAGCGGGTGACGGTTGCGCAGAGGGCCGCCTTGTCCTTGGTGTAGGTCTTGTAGATCCATTGAATGACCTCCTCGCGCCGTTCGTGCTCGAAGTCGACATCGATATCCGGGGGCTCATCACGTTCCTGGCTGACGAAGCGCTCAAAGAGGAGGTCATTGGTGGAGGGATCGATCGAGGTAATGCCGAGAATATAGCAGACAGCACTATTGGCCGCCGATCCCCTGCCCTGACAGAGAATGCCCTGACTTCGGGCAAAGCGCACAATCGAAAACACCGTCAAGAAATACGGCGCATATTTCATGGTGCGGATGAGGTCGAGTTCGTGCCGCACGGTTTTGAGGACATCCGGCGGCAGGCCTTCAGGATAGCGATCGGGTGCACATTCCCAGACATAATGCTCCAGCGAGGCCTGGGCATCCTTGCCCGGCACGATGGCCTCCTCCGGGTATTGGTAGGTCAGCTCCTCAAGCGAGAATTTGCAGCGTCTGACAATCTCCATGGTTCGCGCGAGTGCCTGCGCGTAGTGCGGAAACAGGCGCTGCATCTCTTCCGGCGGCTTGAGGTAGCGGTCTGCATGCCGCTCGCGCTCGAAGCCGACATCGTCGATCGTGGTGTTATGCCTGATACAGGTGACGATATCCTGCAATTGCCGCCGGCCCGGCTCATGAAACAGCACGTCATTGGTGACCACGGTTCTGACCTTGAACCTAGCCGCCATGTTGGAAATCTCATGCAGCCGCAACTGGTCGTTCGGTCGCCGACGCAGACAGAGAGAGACGTAAGCGCGATTACCAAACAGCCCAGCCATCTTGCGAAGCTGCGCGGCACAAGTGGCATCCGGCAGATCGGGCACCAGAATGCCGATCATGCCTTCCGCGTAGGCCGTGACATCATCCCAGTGCAGAATGCAGTTGTTCTTGCCGCCACGCGATTTGCCAAGCGTGATGAGGCGCGTGAGGCGCGAATAGGCAGCGCGATCCATCGGATAGACCAGCACCGACATTCCATCAGCCAGATCGAGGCGACAGCCGACGACCAGGCGCAGACCGGTGGCGCGGGATGCTTCCAGCGCCCGGACGATCCCGGCCAGCGAATTGCGATCGACGACGCCGAGAGCCTCGATCCCTAACATCTTGGCCGTCTCGAACAATTCCTGCGCTGAAGATGCGCCACGCAGAAAGGAGAAGTGCGTCGTGACCTGCAGCTCGGCGTAGCTCATGCGAAGATCCCATGGCAAAACCAGCGATGGGATCCGGTCTCAGGATCAACACCGTCGCCAGAGCGAAACACCCACAGGCGTTCACCGGATTCGTCCTCAATAACAAAGTAATCGCGGACAGCTTCCATCTCCGCGTCGCGTTGCCACCACTCCCCAAAAATGCGTTCCGGGCCATCGGCGCGCTTGACTTTGCGGCGTCTACCACGCCAGACGATGGAGACCGGAGGGCGGTCCGGCATCAGCGCGATTGCCTCGATCAGCTCGGGTCGTGGCAAGAGCCGGACCGGCCGGCGCCAATGGCTGACCCAGGCAATGGCGATCGGTTCAGCGACGGGGCTGATCCGCTGGACGGAGCGTTCCGGCACATCGGATGCAACCGGAGCGACGCGATAGACCCGCTGGCCGCGGTTTGCATAGATATCAATCAACGGCGTCACATCGGTGACCTCGTCCTCGACCAGAGCAGAAGTCCTCTGCGCCTCCTCCAATGGCTCTGCCATGACGGCGACAAGGGTGAGCTTCTCGATCCCGAAACCCGGCTCGATCTTTTCGGTCCGGTCCCTAAACAGTTTCGTCAGCCAGGCGATATCACGGGCAGGCTTGGCGGTGCCTGCGCGAATGGCCTGCCTGGTACCGTCGACCTTCTCGACGATCAGGTCGGCACGGCGCATCCCAAGGCCGCGCTTCTCAAGCTCATCGACCAGCTGGACGACGAGGCGGCCGACATATTTGTTGATCGTTTCGGCAGCGCCAATCGGTTCAGCGAAGGCTTTCGAGACTTCGACCAGCTCAGGCGTGCGGATCGGCTCGATAGGCTCGGCGATACGACAGAGCATCTGGTCGAGACGGCGGCCGATCTCCGGACCAAAGCGCAACGTCAGCGGCGCGCGCGGGGTATTGGCAAGCTCACCGATCGTCAGAAATCCGAGAATGCGCAGATCGCTGACAATCTTCGCCGGCAGGCGCAGAAGCGAGATCGGCAGCTTTTCGTTGGCGCGCA
>NZ_JBQYSN010000102.1:0-17387 GCF_052686535.1 Agrobacterium sp. DKPNP3
AGGAGCTGCGCCGTCAGGCCGTGGAGGGGTTGAATCAGCGCCTTTCTGCCCTCGGCATGGCGCCCGGTTACACGGAGCAGGAGTATCGCGACCGCCTCGATTTCGAACTCGGCGTCATCTCGCGCATGAAGTTCCCGGGTTACTTCCTCATCGTTGCCGACTTCATCAAATGGGCGAAACAGCACGATATTCCGGTTGGGCCGGGCCGTGGTTCGGGTGCCGGTTCGCTTGTCGCTTATGCGCTGACGATCACCGACGTCGACCCGTTGCGGTTCTCGCTACTCTTCGAGCGCTTCCTCAATCCCGAACGCGTATCGATGCCCGACTTTGATATCGACTTCTGTCAGGATCGCCGCGAAGAGGTCATACGCTACGTGCAGGCAAAATATGGCCGTGAGCAGGTGGCGCAGATCATCACTTTCGGTTCGCTGCAGGCCCGCGCCGCGCTACGCGATGTCGGCCGCGTGCTGGAAATGCCCTATGGGCAGGTGGACAAGATCTGCAAGCTCGTGCCCAACAATCCGGCCAACCCGACGCCGCTGTCCAAAGCGATCGAGGAAGAGCCACGCCTGCAGGAAGAGGCGGACAAGGAGCCGGTGGTCGCCCGCTTGCTGGATATCGCCCAGAAGATCGAAGGGCTTTACCGGCACGCCTCCACCCATGCCGCCGGTATCGTCATTGGTGACCGCCCGCTGTCGAAGCTTGTACCAATGTATCGCGATCCGCGATCCGATATGCCCGTCACGCAGTTCAACATGAAGTGGGTGGAAAGCGCCGGCCTCGTCAAATTCGACTTTCTCGGCCTGAAGACGCTGACGGTGCTGAAAGTCGCCGTCGATTTCGTCGCCAAGCGCGGGATCAAGGTCGATCTTGCGGCAATTCCGCTTGAGGACGTCAAAACCTACGAGATGTTGTCGCGCGGCGAAACCATCGGCGTGTTCCAGGTGGAAAGCGCCGGCATGCGCAAGGCGCTGATCGGCATGCGGCCTGACTGCATCGAGGACATCATCGCACTGGTGGCGCTCTATCGTCCGGGCCCGATGGAGAACATCCCGGTCTACAACGCGCGCAAGCACGGCGAGGAGGAGCTGGAATCAATCCACCCGACCATCGACCATCTGCTCAAGGAAACGCAGGGCGTTATCGTCTATCAGGAACAGGTGATGCAGATCGCCCAGGTTCTGTCGGGATATTCGCTTGGTGAAGCCGATCTTCTGCGCCGCGCCATGGGCAAGAAGATCAAGGAGGAAATGGACAAGCAGCGCGAGCGCTTCGTGGACGGTGCGATCAAGAACGGCGTTTCGAAGCCGCAGGCCGACACGATCTTCGATCTTCTCGCGAAATTCGCCAATTACGGCTTCAACAAGAGCCATGCCGCGGCCTACGCCATCGTCTCCTACCAGACCGCCTACATGAAGGCGCATTACCCGGTGGAGTTCCTGGCGGCCTCTATGACGCTCGACATGGCCAACACGGAAAAGCTCAACGATTTCCGTCAGGACGCGGGGCGTCTCGGCATCGAGATCGTCGCACCGTCGGTGCAGACCTCTTTCCGTCAGTTCGAGACGGGTGAGAACCGCATCTATTATTCGCTTGCCGCCATCAAGGGTGTGGGCGAGGGCGCGGTAGAGCACATCGTCCAGGTCCGCGGCGACAAGCCATTTACGAGTCTTGAGGATTTCTGCCTGCGCATCGATCCGAAGCAGATCAACCGGCGTGTGCTGGAAAGCCTCATCAATGCCGGCGCTTTCGATTGTTTCGGCCGCGACCGTGCAGAATTGATCGGCGGGTTGGACCGGATCATCGGTTATGCGCAGATGGCGCAGAACAACCGCTCCATTGGCCAGTCGGACATGTTCGGTTCCGGTGCCGGCAATGGGCCGGAAAAGCTGGTTCTGCCGGCCTTTCAGCCATGGCTCGCCTCGGAAAAGCTGCTGCGCGAATATCAGGTTCTCGGTTTTTACCTGACCGCCCATCCGCTCGATACTTACCGCCCGATTTTGGAAAAGTTGCGAGTGCAGAACTTCGCCGATTTTTCGGCCGCGGTAAAACAGGGCGCGACGGCTGGGCGCCTCGCCGGGACCGTCACCGGCAAGCAGGAGCGCAAGACCCGCACCGGCAACAAGATGGGTATCGTCACCTTCTCGGATGCTTCAGGACAATATGAGGCCGTGCTGTTTTCCGAAGGGCTCGGCCAGTTCCGCGATCTGCTTGAGGTCGGCAAGTCTCTTGTCATCACCGTGCAGGCGGAAGAGCGCCCGGAAGGCATTGGTCTGCGTATCCAGACGGCGCAGTCGCTGGAAGAAAAATCCGTGCAGATGCAGAAGGCGCTGCGTGTCTATGTCCGCGATTCCGGTCCGCTGAAAACGGTGGCGCGCCACCTCAACACCAAGGGTGACGGCTCCGTCTATTTCATCGTCATCAAGGATGAAGGAAGCCGGGAGATCGAGGTGGAACTGACGGAGAAGTACCGCATCTCACCTGAGATCGCCGCGGCGCTCAGGTCTGCACCGGGAGTGGTCGATGTGGAGCTCGTGTGAGGCACACAGCTCACACAGTGCTCACACTGGCCCTTCTTTCGTGACGGTGATGAAGTCCGTACCGGTCCCTGTCTCCAGCTGGTGACTGATATCGGAGACGGTGATGGAGCTGCCGCTCGAAAGCTCCTGCTCGATCCGATTGCGGACATCTGCGGGTATATCGACGCGGCTCAGCACGGCGCTTAACTGATCAAAACCACCGGGGGCTTCGGTCTTCGTGATCCCGAGCCGCTTTTGGGCGGCGGCGGGCAAGTGGTTTTCCAGCGTGACGCCATTCCATTCCGCAGTTCCGGCCGCTCGATCCACGGAGACGGCTTCGAAGAAATGGGTTCCGAGCGCGACTTCCGGGTCCTTGATGTCGATGGCGGCTTCGAATAGCGGCTTGAAATCCTGCCGCACCATGATCTGGCCAGTCGGGGGATGGTCTTCACCGGCCGAGGCGTACAGCGCCGTCACGAAGGCATCGGTCAAAAGCGGGCCGGTTGTTTTGAGACCCTTCCAGCGCTTGAAGCCGTTGATGGCGCTGATTGTCATCTCTCCCGCGTAACCATCCGCCATACCGGCGTCGAAGCCGAGACGCGTCAGCACTGTTTGAATATCCATCACCCTTTCCCGCTCCCCACGCCGGGTGATGAGAATGCGCAGCGGCGAGGGGTCTTTCACCTTCGCTGTTGGCTTGAGAGACTGGGTCTTTTCATTAACGGCCACTTCGACTGCGCCCAAGGCCGCATCGAAAGTCGCTGGACGCAACTCGACATCCGAGAGCAGCAGCTTTCCGTCATCGGTATCGTCACGCGGAACAAACAGAGCCGGATGCTGAACGAAGCGCAGCGACACCCGACGGTCGGTGATGATGACATGAACCCCGGTGCGTGTATCACCGAATAGTGACTTGGCGAACTTGGATGGCAACCGCACGCAGCCGTGCGAGGCGGCGTAGTTCGGCACTTTGCCTTCATGCAGTGCAATGCCGGACCAGGTGAGCCGTTGCATGAACGGCATGGGCGCAGCCGAGTAGATATTCGATTCGTGATATTTCCGCTTTTCCAGAATGGAGAAGATGCCGCTCGGCGTCTCATGCCCGGGCTTGCCGGTGGAGACTTTCGAGGTGGCGATGATCTCACCGTTTTCGTAGAGCGCCAGTGATTGATCGCTTTTGGAAACGAGGATCTGCAACGACCGGCTGTCGGCGGCAAGCGCCGGAAACGCAAGAATGCTGGCTGACAGCATGCCAGCCAAGAGACGAAGGCGAAAGGACATGACGCAATACACCACATGCACAAAACTTGCTTCATTCAACCACGGGAAGTTTAATGAAGCTTAAGGACCGGGAATTTTGGACATCACTAATTTGTGTAAAATCTGAAATATCCACAACAAGACGGGCGCGGCAGCGTGATGCAACGCTGCAACCGCTATTTGCGGTGTCCGAACGTATAGCCCGTCTCGACGCTGCCCTTGCCGAACTTGTCGCGGAGCTTGTCCATCGCCGCTTCTGCCGCAGCCCGGCGTTCCGCCTGTTTGTCGACGAGATCAGGCGGATCGGCAAGCGCTGCGTCGCGCAGGTCGCTGACGCCAATGCCGATCAGCCGGAATTTCGTGCCGTCGGTTTCTTTTTCGAGCAGCGAGAGGCCGGTGCGGAAAATCCGGTCGGCAAGCTGCGTCGGGTCGTCCAGTCGGCGATTGCGGGTGCGCAGCCTGAAGTCCGCCGTTTTCATCTTCAGCACCACCGTATGCCCGGAAATACCGCTCTTCTTCAGCCGCCAGGCAACCTTCTCCGAAAGCGAGCGCAGGATCGGGACGAGATCCTCGTGGCGCGAAATGTCGTTGAAAAAAGTGGTTTCCGATGACACGCTTTTGGCCGGATCATTGTCATGCACATGCCGTTCGTCGATGCCGCGGGAGAGCCGGAACAAGCGCTGCCCCATCCCGCCATAACGGCGCATCAGTTCGCTTTCCTCCATTTCCTGCAATTGCGAGATCATGCGAATGCCGTCTGCTTCCAGCGTCGCCGCAAAGGCCTTGCCCACGCCCCAGATCGTCGTGACGGGGCGCGTCGCCAGAAAAGTAAGCGCCTCGGCTTCGCCGATAACGGAAAAGCCGCGTGGCTTTTGCAGGTCGGACGCCACCTTGGCGAGAAATTTGCAATAGGAAAGCCCGGCCGAAACCGTGACCCCGACCTCCTTTTCAACCCTCCGGGCGAATTTCGCCAGAACACGTGCCGGGGGATCGTGATGCAGCTTCTCGGTGCCGGAAAGATCGAGAAAAGCCTCGTCGATGGAGATCGGCTGCACCAGCGGCGTCAACTCCTGCATCATCGCCCGGATTTGCCGCCCGACGCGGCTGTATTTTTCCATGTCAGGCTTGATGACGACGGCGTCAGGACAGGCTTCCAGCGCCTTGAACATGGGCATCGCGGAACGTACGCCGTGTATTCGGGCAATATAGCAGGCGGTCGACACCACGCCGCGCTTGCCGCCGCCGATGATCAGTGGTTTGTCTGCCAGCTCCGGATTGTCGCGTTTTTCGACGGATGCATAAAACGCGTCGCAGTCGATATGGGCGATACTCAGATCATACAGCTCGGAATGGTAGAGAAGGCGCGGGCTGCCGCATGCGCGGCAACGCCTGACCCCTTCTGGCTGGCCGGCCAGACAGTCACGGCAAAAACCGGGATCATAGTGCTGCGACGTGGACATGAACCGAAAACAAAACCAGAA
This sequence comes from Agrobacterium sp. DKPNP3, assembly GCF_052686535.1. NCBI lineage: Bacteria > Pseudomonadati > Pseudomonadota > Alphaproteobacteria > Hyphomicrobiales > Rhizobiaceae > Agrobacterium > Agrobacterium sp. DKPNP3. The sequence continues at coordinate 5,261 of NZ_JBQYSN010000102.1, forward strand.
CGTCCCCGACCATACTCCGGCCGTGACAGCGGCTCAAGAGGCCGCCATCTTAATACACGCCTGAATCCAGTCCAGGCCCGGAAAAGTGATGCCAGGCGGCGGCCACCGTTTCGGGTGACGTATCGGTCGCCGCGCAGAATGCCATCAGGTCCGGTTCGTGGCTCATCAGGAAATCGGTGAGACCAGCCAGAAAGCCGGGATCGGTGACTGCCTGGCGCAGCATGTTGGCCTGCAGCCCGCTCAGCGCCAGAAAACGTCCCAGCATATCAGGCTCATTTGCCAGCCAGCCAAGTATGGCGGCGGCTGTTTCTTGCGGATCCTGGGCGGCCGTGCCCTTGTTTTTTGTATCGCGCAGCATTTCTTCCCCGAAGTTACCTTTTTTGAAACCAAATCCCTCTAGCTTTGCGCAACGAATGGACGATGGAATCGGCATCTTGGCAACTTATATGTCTGGATGAAGGTTTCAAAGGGAAACGGGGACTTCTCACATGCCCAAGCAGGTCATGATAGTCGAAGACAACGAGCTGAACATGAAGCTCTTTCGCGACCTGATCGAGGCGTCCGGTTACACGACGATCCAGACGCGTAACGGCATGGAAGCGCTCGATCTCGCCCGCAAGCATCGCCCTGACCTCATCCTCATGGATATTCAGCTTCCGGAAGTCTCCGGGCTGGAAGTGACAAAATGGCTGAAGGAGGACGACGAGCTGCACGTCATCCCGGTTATTGCCGTCACGGCCTTTGCCATGAAGGGCGATGAGGAGCGTATCCGCCAGGGCGGATGTGAGGCTTATGTATCGAAGCCGATTTCCGTTCCGAAATTCATCGAGGTCATCAAGACCTATCTGGGCGACGCGTAAGGCGACTGGGGAACGGGAATGACAGCGAGAGTTCTGGTTGTTGACGATATTCCGGCCAATGTGAAGCTTCTGGAAGCCCGTCTTGTGGCGGAATATTTCGACGTTGTTACGGCCGAGGATGGGTTCAAGGCTCTGGCCATCTGCGACGACGAGCAGGTGGACATCATCCTCCTCGATATCATGATGCCGGGCATGGACGGATTCGAGGTTTGTGAGAAGCTGAAGAGCAATCCGAAGACGGCGCATATCCCCGTTGTGATGGTCACTGCGCTGGATCAGCCCTCGGACCGCGTGCGGGGTCTGAAGGCTGGAGCCGACGATTTCCTGACCAAGCCGGTCAATGACCTGCAGCTTATCGCCCGCGTCAAAAGCCTCGTGCGTCTGAAAGCCGTCAGTGACGAATTGCGGCTGCGCGCCGAGACCGCACGCCAGATCGGCATCGAGGAGATGCTGCGCAGCGATGGCTTGATGCAGACGCCGGGGCGTGTGCTGGTGGCGGATGGCCGCGCCAGCTCGCAGGAGCGGATCGTCCGGGCACTGAAGCCGATCGCCGACGTCGATGCCGTCACGGAGCCACAATCGGCGCTGCTGAAGGCCGCGAGCAATCCATTCGAGCTGGTCATCGTCAATTCCAATTTTGAGGATTACGATCCGCTGCGGCTGTGCTCGCAGCTACGTTCGCTGGAGCGCACCCGCTTCCTGCCATTGCTTCTGGTGGCGGAGCAGGGGGCGGATGACATGGTGGCGCGGGCGCTCGATCTTGGCGTCAATGATTACATCCTGCGCCCGATCGATCCGAATGAACTCGTCGCCCGCACGCTGACGCAGATCAGGCGCAAACGGTACAACGAGCATCTGCGGTTGAACCTTCAGCACACGATGGAGCTCGCCATCGTTGACGCGCTGACCGGGCTCAACAATCGTCGCTATCTCGACAATCACCTGAAGATACTGTTCGATCGCGCCGCCGTTCGCGGCCGCCCCATCTCCATCTGCATGACGGATATAGACCGCTTCAAGCTGGTCAACGACACCTATGGCCATGATGTCGGTGACGAGGTTCTGCGAGAATTTGCCACCCGCATCCGCAGCACGGTGCGAGGTGCGGATCTCGCCTGCCGATACGGCGGAGAGGAATTCGTCGTCGTTATGCCCGATACGCCAATGGAGCTCGCGGCAAGTGTGGCAGAGCGCCTGCGGTCGATCGTGGAGGACAAGCCTTTTTACGTCCGTTCCATAGACCGGCAGCTGAGTATCACCGCGTCGCTCGGCATAGCGACGAGCAGTGGTGCGTTCGGCACGCCGGACGAAATACTGAAGCAGGCAGACAGGGCGCTTTACGAGGCAAAGCACACCGGACGCAACCGGGTTGTCGCAGCAGCTGCCTGAGCCGGCTACGCGCATGTCGTCATCAGTCTTGCGCCATTTCTTCGTCGTGTGCGACGGAAGCGCGGACCTGACGGGAGAATGCCGGGGTGTGATGCTGCAAGTCTTTGAGTTGGGATGTATTTTATCATTTCACAATGAAAAGATGTAATGAATCGATGTAAATATAGTAAAAGTTGAGAAATGCGTTGAATTCTGCCGTTTCACGAACTATAGTGTACCAGATTTGTAAACTTAACCATGTCTACCTGGCCCCGTACTTTAGCCTAAGATTTTGTTGATTTTTATTTTACTTCTGCGCAAACTCATTGTTGAGAATAACAGTTCTTCCCAGCGGTTTATCCGTTTCATGATGATGAATGATGGCGGCTAACCGTCGCGATTTCGCTTGTCAGGGGCTGGTATTGCGTAGTTTGAATGCCCCATGATGCTCAGGTCCGCCGCATCTCCTGAATCGTGGGGTCGGTCGGCTGGCGATGTTCGAATCGGTTCCTCGTGCCGTAATCGCATCGTTGGTCGACCGCCTTGTTTCTGAAAATTGGCCTGTCGTAACGCTGCTCGCCCTCGGGTGCGAGCGGCGTTTTCTCTGCTTTGCTGCAACGCGGGTTTGAGCCTGTTGGCGAATGTGGTCTTCCTGCCCGTCGCGTCGCATTTACCGAACGTGACATCGTTAGCACGCGTCGCGGGAAGGCTGTGGCGGCCACTTCAGCACCTGCCTGGTTGCCCGGCCGTGCCTGTTGCAGGCGGGCCTCTGCATGACGATCGCTGCCTGCGATCGGGCCTCGCGTCCAGGGAGGTAGTGATTGCACACCGGAAGCGGCTTTTTGCACCGTCTTTCAAACGAGGGAAGGGCGGCGAAGCCGGCGACCTGATTGAATGCCGGGAAGCCACAAACAAAAAACGCGCCCGTGGGGCGCGCTATTTGCCGGAGAACCGATCAAGAAATTACTTGATCTTGGTTTCCTTGAATTCAACGTGCTTGCGTACAACCGGGTCGTACTTCGTCTTCGTCATCTTGTCCGTGAACGTACGGCTGTTCTTGGTGGTGACGTAGAAGGTACCGGTGTCGGCTGTCGACAGCAGCTTGATCTTGATTGTTGTAGCTTTCGCCATGGTCGTCCTGCCTTTAAACAAAAGAGAAGCCGCAGGCTCTTGTGACCTCGGCTAAATCTGGCGCGAAACTACGTATCGCGCCCGAAAAGTCAAGCCTGTTTTGCCCGGAAAACAAAACGGACGATATAAAGCACCACGTAAAGTCCGAAAAATGCGGCCAGAGACCAGGCGAAACCATCGGTGCCGGCGAGGTCCATCGAAATACCGACGGCCTGCGGTCCTGCAATCGTGCCGACGGCATAACAGAAGATGAAGGCAGCGTTGGCGGCAACGAGGTCGGCACCCGTCAGGCGCGAGCCGAGATGGGTCAGTCCAACCGTGTACATGCCGGAGACGAGACCACCCCAGAACAGGAGAAGCGCAGCCACGAGCAGCCAGCTATCAACAAGGAAAGGCAACGCCAGAGTGCCACAGACGCCCGCAAGGGCCATGAGCCCGAGCATGGTGCGCCTGTCCTTCATCCGGTCCGAAAGAAGGCCAATCGGGATCTGGAACACCATGTTGCCTATCCCCATCACGGTGAGCAGCAGTGCCGCCTGTGATTCGTTGAAGCCCTCGCGGGTGGCATAGATCGGAAAGAGCGACAGACCGCCCGCCTGTACCGACCCGAAGACAAAGGCCGCCGCGGATGCCATGGGCACTAGCCAGACATACCGCACGAAATGATGGTTCGGCCGCTCATCGAGCTCCGGGCTTTCGCCTCGGGCCATGAAGATCGGGATGGCTGCCAGAAGAATGATCGCCGCGCCAACGAGGAAGGGCAGGATGCCTTCGCTGCCAACCGCGGAAAACAGCAATGGACCCACCGCAAAACCGACGGCGAGGCCTGTGGCGTAGATGCCGAGAACCATGCCGCGTTTGCGCGGCGGCGCGGACATGTTGATCCAGTATTCCGACAGGATGAAGAGCGTCGTTGTCGCACCGTGGAACACGATTCGCAGTGGAAACCACATCCAGAAGGCGTCGGCGAAATAGAAGCCGAGCGCACTGAGTGCCGAAATGACGACGGCGAACAGCATGGTGCGCGCGACGCCGAAATCATGGGCGATCTTGGTGGTGACCGGCGCCGCCATCATTGCCGCGACGCCCGCCATGGCCGAGTTCACCCCGATCATGGTGGAGGAGATACCGCGCTTCTCAAGGATGATGGAGAGCAGCGGCAGGCCGAGACCAATGGCGACACCAACCGCACTGATGGCGGAGATGGCGGCAATCAATGAGGGCCAGTGAATGGCGTCCGCTTCTTCGCATTTCATATCTGACATGACGGCCTTTATACAAAGTCTCGAATGAAGCGGCCGTGGCGCGTGACATAGAGCCGCGCGGGGCTTTCAAATGGTAGTGAGGGATCACCTATCATGAGTTTTGTGACATCTTCGAGAACCGTGCGCGTAATTTGGGGCATGTTCAGACCGGAAAGGTCTGCCGTGTCAAGCCATTGCACGTTGCCGAGTTCATCGGAATCGCGGGCACCGCTCACATCGAGCTGCAATTCATCGGCGTAACAGCAGAAGAATCGCGTGTCATAGCGCCGCACATTGCCGGGCGGGGTGATGGCGCGGGCCACATATCGGAAATGGGAGAGATCGGGTCCGCCTGCGGCAAAACCCAGGTCCATACCGGTCTCCTCCAAAAGCTCACGCGCAGCGGCAAGTGCTAGCGCTCTGGCGCCGGCGGAGGTCAGAGGCCGGGACGCAGAGAGCGTCAGGCGCTGAAGAACGGCAGGGTGGAGATCGCCGGAAAAGGGAAGCGCATGGTCGCGGGGGTCGCGCTTACCGCCCGGAAAGACATAAGCCCCCGGCATGAAGACGTGAGCCTTGCTCCGTTGGCCCATGAGGACCCTCGGCCTTGGTCCGGCACGATCGAACAGGATGATGGACGCCGCATCGCGCGGCCGCATCGGAGGATGAGCGGCTTTTTTACCCACCGGATGCTGAAGCATCTGCAAGGTCTCTCCCTCGATCAGTGGGAAGAGCCGTCTATCTGCACTTTCGGCTTCCGTCGGTCGAATCCATGCATGCGCAGCGCCCATTGCAGGCCGATGACACCGCCCTTGATGGGTTGCAACGTCAGAAGTGCTGCCAGAATGGTGATCGGCACCCAGATGGCGAAATGCGCCCACATGGGTATATTGAGGACCAGGTCGGTCATCATGAAGCCGCCGACCGCGATATGGCCGATGATGACGATCGAGATATAGGGTGGCAGGTCGTCCGAGCGGTGGTGGTGCATTTCTTCGCCGCAGGACGCGCAGGCATCGACCGGCTTCAGCCATGCGCGAAACAGACGACCGCTGCCACAGGCCGGGCAACGGTTGGCCATGCCGCGCATGATGGATCGGCCAAGTGGCCTTTCGACGCTATCGTCTCCGAAGGTAACGGTCTCCGAGCCCTGATGTGCACTCATCCTTAAGTCCTTCCCGTCCGTTCGGCCGTTGAGGCCGCCTTGTTATCGTCGCCTTCTCGGCGGCCGTGTTCCGGGTTTGGCGGCAGCCCGCGCTGTCCGCCGTCCGGCCTTGTGGAACGAGCGTACGCCCATCGGCATCTTGCGCCCAGGACTCAGCATATCGAATCTCAGCGCACCCGCCAGCGGCACCGCTTCCGCGAGCCTCACCTGCACCGTGTCACCAAGCTGATAACCGAGACCGGTCTTTTCCCCCGTAAGAGCCTGATGGGCTTCGTCGTACAGGAAATAATCGGTTCCGAGCGTAGATATAGGAACAAATCCATCAGCGCCAAACTGCGGAAGCGCGACAAATAGTCCCGCCTTGGTGACACCACCGACCCGACCCTCGAATTCCTCGCCAACCCGCTCGGAAAGATGATGCGCGATCAGCCGGTTGACGGTGTCGCGCTCGGCCGCCATGGCGCGGCGCTCGAAGGTGGAGATTTCCGCAGCGATATCGTCGAGGGTCGCTTCTTCCTGTGGGGTGATGCCGCCTTCACCCAACCCCAGAGAACCCACCAGCGCGCGATGCACGATGAGGTCGGCATAACGGCGGATCGGTGAAGTGAAATGGGCGTATTTCATGAGGTTGAGGCCGAAATGGCCGATATTTTCGGGGCTGTAGATCGCCTGGCTCTGGCTGCGCAGCACCATCTCGTTGACCATGATCTGGTGCGGCGTATCGAGCGCGCGCGCCAGAATGCCGTTGAAGGAATTGGCGCGCATGGCCGCACCCTTGGCCATGGTAATGCCAATCGTCCCGAGAAACTCGCGCAACACCTCCTGCTTGGAAAGCGTGGGCGCATCGTGGACGCGGTAGACCAGCGGCTGCTTCTTCTTTTCCAGCGTCTCGGCGGCGGCGACATTCGCCTGGATCATCATTTCTTCGATCAGCTTGTGCGCATCGAGACGTTCGGGAATGACCACCGAGTCGACGGTACCATCGGGACGCAGCTTGATCTTGCGCTCGGGCATGTCGAGTTCGAGCGGCTGGCGCCGGTCACGGCCTCGCTTCATCACCTCATAAGCGTGCCACAAGGGGTTGAGGATCGGCTCCAGCAGCGGTCCGGTCTTGTCGTCGGGCTTGCCGTCAATCGCCGCCTGCGCCTGCTGGTAGGAGAGCTTGGCGGCGCTCTTCATCATGATGCGGTGGAAGGTGTGCCCGGCCTTGCGGCCTTCCTTCGAGAAGGTCATCCGCACCGCAAGGGCAGGGCGGTCGACGCCTTCCTTCAGGGAGCAAAGATCGTTGGAGATGCGCTCCGGCAGCATCGGCACGACGCGATCCGGGAAATAGACGGAGTTGCCGCGTTTCAGCGCCTCGCGGTCCAGTGGCGAACCTGGCCGAACATACCAGGAGACATCGGCAATCGCGACGGTAACGATGACACCGTCAGGATTGTCGGGTGACGCGTCCGGCTCGGCATAGACCGCATCGTCATGGTCCTTGGCATCGGCCGGATCGATGGTAATGAGCGGCAGGTCGCGCCAGTCCTCGCGATGGGACATGGTCGCTGCCTTGGCCGCATCCGCTTCGGCAAGAACATTCTGCGGGAATATATGCGGGATGCCGTGGGCGTGGATTGCGATCATCGAGATCGCTTTTTCCGAAGCGACGGAGCCGACGACCGAGAGAACCTTGGCGCGCGTCAGACCATAACGGCCGCTGTTGCGCGAGGTTTCAACCTCGATCAGATCGCCATCCTTGGCATCGCCGACGCCATCGGGGTCGATGACCATTTCCTCGCCGCGCCGATCGATCGGCATCAGCCGTCCGCCGCCGCCGGGCGTTTCCTTGAACACGCCGAGTAGAGCATTCTGCCGGCGGTCGATCAGCTTGACGACGCGGGCGGTGTAAGCAGGGCCAGTGCTTTCCTTCGAGGGAAAGATTTTCGCAAGAATGCGGTCGCCGAGACCGGCAGCTGGCGCTTTCTTGCCGCGGTCCTGCGAGGACTGGCGGATCAGCACGGCCGGCGCTGCGCCCAGATCCTCGGGCCATTCCGCCGGGCGGCCGATCAGCTCGCCGTCCTTGTCGCGGGTGGTGATGTCGAGAACCGTCACGGGCGGCAGGCCGCCCGGCCGCGTCAGCGACTTGCGGCTCTTGTGCACCATGCCGTCGATTTCGAGTTCCTTCAGCAGAGCCTTCAGGACCACGCGGTTTTCGCCCTTCAAGCCGAAAGCCTTGGCGATTTCCCGCTTGGAGGCCTGTTGCGGATGATCCGCAATGAATTTCAGCAGTACTTCGCGGGAAGGCACCTCGCCGTGGATGATGCCTTCGCCTTCACTCACCCGCTTGCCGCGCCCGGTGCGTCCGAAACCGTCGCTGGCGGAACCCTGTCTCTGACGCGGCGCTTTGCTCACTCTGCTGCCTTCTTGGGTTTGGCCGCTGCCTTCGGCTTGGCGGCCGTCTTGCTCTTTGTTGCCGCCTTGGCCTTGGTCGCCTTCGGCTTGGCCGCGGCGTCACCATCGGCCTTCTTGGCGGTGGTTTTCTTGGCCTTGGCGGGCTTGCCGCCGGTGCCGGTCTTGGCAATACGCTCGGCGATCAATACCAGCGCCTCGTCCAGCGTCACAGAGGCCGGATCCTGGCCCTTGGGAATGGTGGCGTTGACCTTGCCCCAGTTCACATAGGCCCCGTACCGCCCGTCACGAACGGTGATAGCGCCACCATCGGGATGGTCGCCCAGCTCCTTGAGAGCAGCGGGCGTGCCGCTACGGCCGCGTCCCGGTCCCTTGCTCTGCTTTTCAGCAATGACCGTCACGGCACGGTTGAGGCCGATCGAGAACACGTCCTCGATGCTCTCCAGGTTCGCATAAGAACCATCATGCAGCAGGAAAGGTCCGTAACGGCCGAGACCAGCCGAGATCATCTTGCCGGTTTCCGGGTGCTTGCCGATATCGCGCGGCAGGTTGATGAGGGCCAGCGCCTTCTCGTGGTCGATATCCTCAGGCTTCCAGCCCTTGGGTAGGGAAGAGCGCTTGGCATCCTTGCCCTCGCCGCGCTGGATATAGGGTCCGAAGCGGCCGGAACGAAGCGTCAGCTCCTCGCCGGTCATGGGGTCGGCACCCAGCGCCTTCGGCTCGTTGAGAGCAGCGGCTTCGGCTTCCGCACCGTCGGAGGTCAGCTGACGCGTATAGTTGCACTCAGGGTAGTTCGAGCAACCGACAAAAGCGCCGTATTTGCCAAGCTTCAGTGACAGATTGCCGGTGCCGCAAACCTGACAAATGCGTGGATCGGAACCATCCTCGCGCTTTGGGAAGACCAGAGGCGCCAGAACCTCGTTCAGCGCGTCCAGCACGTTGGTGACGCGCAGTTCCTTGGTATCTTCGATCTGAGCGAAGAAATCCTTCCAGAAATCGCGCAGCACCTGCTTCCAGTCCAGTTCGCCAGCGGAGATGCGGTCGAGCTTTTCTTCAAGGGCGGCGGTAAAGTCGTATTCGACGTATTTGGTGAAAAAGCTTTCGAGGAAAGCCGTCACCAGCCGGCCGCGCGAATGCGGCACCAGCTTGCGCTTGTCGATGACGATATATTCGCGGTCGCTCAGCGTCTTCAGCGTCGCCGCATAGGTGGAAGGACGGCCGATGCCGAGTTCTTCCATCTTCTTGATCAGCGACGCTTCCGAATAACGCGGCGGCGGCTCGGTGAAGTGCTGGCTGGCATTGATCTTCTGCTTGGCGAGGTTTTCGCGTTCATTGATCGGCGGCAGACGGCCTTCGTCGTCACCGTCGTCGCTCTGCTCGCCATCTTCCTTCTGGTCCGTATAGGCGGCAATGAAGCCGTCGAAACGGATGACGGAGCCAACGGCGCGCAGGCCCGCCTTTTCGCCGCCGTTGCTGGCGAGAATCTCAACCGTCGTGCGCTCGATTTCGGCTGACGCCATCTGGCTCGCAATACCGCGTTTCCAGATCAGCTCGTAAAGACGCAGCTGGTCGGCATCGAGGTAACGCTTCACCTGATCCGGTGTGCGGTTGAAATCGGTCGGGCGAATAGCCTCGTGCGCTTCCTGGGCGTTTTTGGCCTTTGTCGAGTAGAAACGCGCTTTTTCCGGCACGTAACGGTCACCGAACTGCTCGCCAATAGCCTTGCGGGCGGCATCGATCGCTTCCGGGGCCATCTGCACGCCGTCGGTACGCATATAGGTGATCAGACCGACGGTCTCGCCGCCGATGTCGATACCTTCATAAAGCTTCTGCGCCACCTGCATGGTGCGCGAGGCGCCGAAGCCCATCCGCGACGAGGCGGCCTGCTGCAGCGTCGAGGTGGTGAAGGGCGGGCCGGGGTTGCGCTTGACCGGCTTGGCCTCAACACTGTCGACCACATAGGTCGCGCCTTCGAGCAGCGACTTCAGCCGGTTGGCTTCGTCGCCGGTCTTGATCGCGCGGTTCTGCAATCGCTTGCCGTCGGCCGAAACTAGTTTGGCTTCGAACTCGTCACCGCGCGGTGTCTTCAGCAGGGCACTGATATTCCAGTATTCTTCGGATACGAACCGCTCGATTTCGGATTCGCGGTCACAGACAAGGCGCAGCGCCACCGACTGCACACGGCCGGCGGAACGGGCGCCCGGAAGCTTGCGCCACAGAACAGGAGAGAGGTTGAAGCCGACGAGATAATCGAGCGCACGGCGGGCGAGATAGGCGTCCACCAGCGGCACGTCGATGTCGCGCGGGTTTGCCATGGCGTCCAGAACCGCCTTTTTGGTGATGGCGTTGAAGACGACGCGCTTCACCGGCTTGTCGCCAAGCACACGCTTCTTCTTCAGGAGATCAAGAACGTGCCATGAAATGGCTTCGCCTTCGCGATCCGGGTCGGTTGCGAGAAAGAGGCCGTCGGAGGATTTTACCGCATCGGCAATATCTTTCATGCGCTTGGCTGACGCGCTGTCGACCTCCCAGGACATTTCAAAATCCTGGTCGGGCAGCACCGAGCCGTCCTTGGCAGGAAGGTCTCTGACGTGGCCAAAGGATGCAAGAACCTTATAGCCCGAGCCAAGATACTTATTGATCGTCTTGGCTTTGGCAGGAGATTCTACGACGACGACATTCATATTGTTCTTCTCTGGAACTGGTCCGTTAACGCGGCCCCGGTTGCAGCCTATTGCCGCAATTGGCCTTCTTTATAATTCGACATGGACAGGTAATGCCCGCTGGTCAAGAGGCAAGCCCGATTTTCTCGTTTCGAGATGACTGCAACCTATGGATAATCTATTGTTGTATTGCAATCTTTGGTAAATTGGTTATGATGGGAAACATCATTTGAGAAGACGTTATTGCTTCCCGTTTCACGGTGAATTTTCAGGATAAATATAGGGTCCCCAACGCAACAAACAATAATGCCGACAAGGATGGGACCAGAGAGAGCTTGGCTTACATCCGCCAGATGCTGGCTGAGCTACGGCAGGTAGCGCACCGGGAGGGTGCCGACATGCTGTGTTACCTGATCGAGATGGCCTATGTCGAAGTCGGTGATATCCAGAGCGGCCGGCGCAAACTCTCAATCCGCGACGATGAGCGACACGCGCCCCCCGGCATGCCGGTTTAGACGCCCGGCAATATCGAGCTCCAGCAGCACAAGATGAACGGTTGCGGCTGAGAAACCCGTGTGTCTGATGATGTCATCCGTTTCAACGGGCGAGGGACCGAGAGCGGCGGCGATGATGCTGCGCTCGTCGTCTCCTGGCGGTGACATTTCCACATCCTGCTCCGGTTCCTCAATCTTGCGGTCATAGGGCAATTGCGGTTCCATCAATGGTCGCAGTGCATCAAGAATATCGGCCGCTCCCGTGGTCAGCATGGCGCCTTCCTTGATAAGCCGGTTCGTCCCTTCGCAGCGCGCGTCAAGCGGGGAGCCGGGAACGGCGAAAACAAGCCGCCCGGCTTCACCTGCAAGCCGCGCCGTAATCAATGAACCCGAACGTTCCGCGGCCTCAACGATGACGACGCCGAGCGAGACGCCCGCGATCAGCCGATTGCGGCGCGGGAAATCCCGCGCGCGAGGCTCCCAGCCAAAGGGCATTTCGCTGATCGTTGCGCCGCCCTGATCGTAGATGTCATCCAAAAGCCCGAAATTTTCCTGCGGATAGGGGCGGTCGAGACCACCGGCCAGCATCGCCACCGTGCCGGTTGCAAGGCTTGCCCGGTGCGCTGCCGCATCGATCCCGCGCGCCAGCCCCGATGCGATCGTATAGCCGGCCCGACCACAATCGCGCGCCAGCATTGCCGCGAATTTCGCGCCATTGATGGAGGCGTTGCGTGAGCCGACAATGCCGACGCTGGGCCGTGTTGCTGCGTCTGCCGAGCCCTTCATGGCGATGAGCGGCGGCGCGCCATCC
>NZ_JBQYSN010000103.1:0-17383 GCF_052686535.1 Agrobacterium sp. DKPNP3
CGATATCGAAGACACAGCGGACGAAATCCGCGAACAGTTGCGCCAGACCCAGCGCTCGCGCCTGCCGGTGCGAAACGGCGCTTCGGACGAGATCCTCGGTGTGCTTTTTGCCAAGGATGCCTTCGATGCCCTCGCTTCCGGCAAGGAACTCAATATCCGCGAACTGCTTCGTGAGGTTCCCGTTGTTTCCGACCTGACAAGTGCGGTCGACGTCATCCAGTCCCTGCGCCGTTCCACCGTGCATATGGTGCTGGTTTACGACGAGTACGGCCATTTCGAAGGCATCATCAGTTCCGGCGACGTTCTGGAAGCTATTACCGGTGCCTTCCAGGAAGAGGATGATGAAGAGCCTGCCATGGTCGAGCGCGAGGATGGTTCGTTCCTGGTTGCCGGCTGGATGCCTGCGGATGAATTCGCCGACCGCATGGGTTTCCAGATCGCCGAGGATGCCGAGTTCGAAACCGTCGCCGGTCTGGTTCTCGATGAATTCCGTCGTCTGCCGGAACTCGGCGAACACGTGACGCGGAATGGCTGGCGTTTCGAGGTTATCGACCTCGATGGGCACCGCATTGACAAGGTTCTTGTGAGCCGGGCCGCCTGATGTTCGGCGACGCTGGCGAAAAATCACGGTTGCGCGGCGAAAAACTCGCCGCGCGTGACACGTTGACGCCTTTGGAACGGCAGCAGAAAAGCCTTTCCATAACAGAACACGGTGCCACCGGCCTGCCATTTGCGCCGGGCACGGTGATTTCCGGTTTCATGCCGATCCGCTCCGAAGCTGATATCCGTCCCCTGATGGAAGCGTTGCGTGGGCGTGGTGCGCGTCTGGTGCTTCCAGTCGTGCTGGATCGGGAGACGATTGTTTTCCGCGCTTTCGATGTGGACACGCCGCTCGTGAAGACCGGGTTCGGCACGACGGGCCCGGGCGAGAACGCGCACGTTCTGGATCCCGATATGCTGCTCGTCCCACTCTCCGTGTTCGATGGCCAGGGCCAGCGGGTCGGTTATGGAGCGGGGCATTATGACCGCGCCATTGCCCGGCTTTACGAAAAGGGTAAAAACCCTGTTCTCGTTGGCGTCGCGTTCGACTGCCAGGAGGCACCCTCCATTCCCGCCGAGCCGCATGATGTCCCGCTTCATGCCGTCCTGACCGAGAGCGGTCTGCATTGGTTCTCTGCCCCGTCGTCGGTTCCGTTCAGCGGGCAAAACGCGGTTTAGCACTTTTTAAAAGATCGATTACCCGCTAGAGGGGACGAAACATCGAAACATGCGCAAGATCGGGGCGGGTGAATGAGGCTGCTTTTTCTCGGAGATATGGTTGGCAAGACAGGTCGTACGGCCGTCTGGGAACGATTGCCGGGTCTAATTTCCGATCTGAAGCTGGATTTTGTCATCGTCAACGGTGAGAACGCGGCCGGCGGGTTTGGAATCACCGAAGACATCTATCTCGAGACCATCAACGCCGGTGCAGATGTCGTAACCACCGGTAACCATGTCTGGGACCAGAAGGAAGCCGTCTCCTTCAGCGAGCGACACGACCAGTTTCTACGTCCGGCCAATTATCCCGACGGTACGCCGGGAAAGGGTTCCGGCCTGTTTTACGCCCGTAACGGCGCACGCGTGCTCGTCGCCAACATCATGGGGCGGGTCTTCATGCATCCGGAACTGGACGATCCCTTCAAATCCGCCGAGACCATTCTTGCTGCCTGCCCGCTTAAAGAGCAGGCCGATGCCATCATCTTCGACTTCCATGCCGAGGCGACCAGCGAGAAGCAGTGCTTCGGTCATTTTGTGGATGGTCGGGCGAGTTTTGTCGTCGGCACCCACACTCATGTGCCGACGGCCGACGCACAGATCCTGAACGGCGGTACGGCCTACATGTCCGATGCCGGCATGTGCGGCGACTACGATTCCTCACTCGGGATGGAGAAAGAGGAGCCGATCAACCGCTTCATTTCCAAAATGCCGAAAGGACGTTTCGAAGCCGCGAGTGGCCCAGCGACGATCTGCGGCGTTGGTGTTGAAATATCCGACCGCACCGGTCTCGCCGAAAAGATTGCGCCCCTGCGTCTTGGCCCGAGGCTTTCGGAAACTATCCCGTCTTTCTGGGTTTGAGCCCCTGAAGCGTTCACAATGACGCGAGGGGAGACGTTCCCGCGCTGTTGTCGCTGGACGCTCCGCAAAACCTGCCGCATCTTCCTAAACTTCGCAAGTTCAGGGGAGTGGCATGATGCTGCGCGTGCTAATGCTTGCAATATCCGGGCTGATCGCGTCAACGGCTGGCGCCTTCTCGCAAACGGCCAGCAGACCACCTGTCAGCCAATGCCAGGCGATCGCCAGCAACATTCCCGACGTTACCTTCGCAAGCTTCAAGTCGCCTGATATTCAATTGGCGCAGGCGACAGCGAAGGAAGAGGTGAAGATAAGCTTCATCGGTCACTCTACCTACCTCATTGAGAGTCCCGACGGGGTCACCATCGCGACGGATTATAACGGTGTCTTTCGGCCACCCGTCACGCCGACTGTGGTGACGATGAACAGGGCTCATTCCACCCACTTCACGCTTAATCCGGACCCGGCAATCCAATATGTCCTGCACGGCTGGGGCGAAGCGCCCGGCGAGAAGGCAGATCACAAGGTATTGGTCGGCGACGTTTATATTCGTAATGTTGCAACCGATATTCGCAACCGATGGGGCGATTACGAAACGTTCCAGGAGAATGGCAACTCCATCTTCATCTTCGAGGTTGCCGGACTTTGCATCGGCCATCTCGGCCATCTGCATCACGAACTGACGGACACGCATTATGCGGAAATTGGCCGGCTGGATGTGCTGATGGTGCCGGTTGACGGCGGGTTGACCATGGGGGCGGATAGCATGAGCCGGGTGGTTAAGCGCCTGCGCTCCGCGCTCATTCTGCCGATGCACCGCACCGGCCCGCCGCTGGAGCAATTCCTTGGCATGTTTGCAGGGAATTTTCAGATTGCCTATGCCGGCGATTCTGTCATTCGGGTTTCAATGAGAAACCTTCCCCGCCAGCCTCAGATACTGGTGCCAAAAGGCATGTAACTGGTGGCGGGCGAGGAAGGCCGGGGGAGCTGTGATCAGGCGAAGGTGAGGTGCTGGCGCACGCCAACGTCTGGCATTTTTTCATCCGACATGTTGGCTTTTGCGATTTCCCAGCCGAACTTGAGCTTGCTGTCGGTGGACGCCCAGATATCGGCGTCGTCGACGTGAAGCGCCAACATCACCAGATCTGGATCGCTCTTGCCGTGCTCGTACCAGGCGGCCGTGACGGAATTCCAGTATTCATCGAGCTTTGCTTTATCGTCGCGGACTTCGAGAACGCCTGACAGGCACGCGTGATAATCATGGTCCTTGCCAATGACGCAGAAATGAGCCCGAGAGCCGGACTTCAGGGATTTTACGAGGTCCGTATCTCTTTTGGAGAAAAACCAGATCGTGTTCGTCTTTGGGTCAGCGTGGGGTGCCATTGGCTGCATGTGACTGTGCAGGCCCTCTAGGCCAAGCATGCCGGCATGAACGGAATTAATTTCGTCCCAGAGCTGGCGGGCCGGGGCTTCTCTTGCTTCAGTCAGACTGACCATATGTTCTCTCCTTCCGGTTTGATCCCTCGGCGGAGAGAATTGGCGCTCTTCTCTGCCGGTTCTCCATCAAAACGAGAAGCGATTAATTCAGTTCCTTCAATTGTTACGCTAAGAGAAAGCGCCTGCGGGCTTGAACGATGCGCTTATCGCACTTATAAGGCCGGCAATCTCCAAATTTCGACAATCAGGTTATCCATGGCTGGTCATTCACAGTTCAAGAACATCATGCACCGCAAGGGCAAGCAGGACTCCGTGCGGTCCAAAATGTTTTCCAAGCTTGCGCGTGAAATCACCGTTGCTGCCAAGACGGGCATGCCCGACCCGAATATGAACCCGCGCCTGCGCCTGGCCATCCAGAACGCCAAGGCCCAGTCCATGCCGAAGGACAACATCGAGCGCGCCATCAAAAAGGCCTCAGGTGCCGAAGGCGAGAACTATGATGAAGTCCGCTATGAGGGCTATGGCCCGGGCGGTGTCGCTGTCATCGTTGAGGCTTTGACCGATAATCGTAACCGCACCGCGTCCAACGTCCGCTCCATCTTCACCAAGGCTGGGGGCGCGCTGGGCGAAACAGGTTCGGTTTCATTCTCCTTCGACCGCGTAGGCGAAATCACTTATAAGGCGGAAGTCGGCGATGCCGACAAGGTCATGGAAGCCGCTATTGAAGCCGGCGCCGACGATGTGGAATCGTCTGAAGACGGCCACACCATCATCTGTGGATTCGAGGCGATGAACGAAGTCTCCAAGGCGCTGGAAGGGGTGCTTGGCGAAGCGGAAAGCGTCAAGGCCATCTGGAAGCCGCAAAACACGGTGCCGGTCGATGAAGAAAAGGCGCAGTCTTTGATGAAGCTTATCGACAATCTCGAAGACGATGACGATGTCCAGAATGTCTATTCGAACTTCGAAGTCTCAGAAGAAGTCATGGCCAAGCTTTCAGCTTGACCTTTCGTGGCTGACGAAAAGCCCCGGTAGCGATCCGCTCCGGGGCTTTTGTTTAGGCGGCCTTCTTTATGGAGGTTCGCACGTCGGCAAAGATCTCCACGGAGCGCAGCCGCTTCTCGATATCATGGATCGGCATCGACACGATCAGCTCATCCGCCTGCGTTTCCGCAAGGAAGCCGTCGAGATGACGCTTGATCGTCTGGGGAGAGCCAACGGCCGCGAAACGCAGCGTGTGCTCGACCGAGAAACGCTCCATTTCGTTCCAGTAGTCGTC
The DNA here is from genome assembly GCF_052686535.1 of Agrobacterium sp. DKPNP3. Taxonomy (NCBI): domain Bacteria; kingdom Pseudomonadati; phylum Pseudomonadota; class Alphaproteobacteria; order Hyphomicrobiales; family Rhizobiaceae; genus Agrobacterium; species Agrobacterium sp. DKPNP3. Next base: position 4,826 of record NZ_JBQYSN010000103.1, read on the forward strand.
CATGCTGTCCACCGGCTTTGGAAACTGCGTTCGAACGTTGCGGCGCAGGTTCACGAATTGCTGCTGCGACGAGGTGAACAGATGCTGCGCTTCCTCGTCCGTATCGGCGCCGACGCCCATCACGCCGACCATCACATAAGGCTTATCCAGAACCTCTGAAGGCTGGAAACGCTCGCGATAGATATGGATCGCTTCCATGAGCATATCGGGCGCGAAATGCGATGCGAAGGAATAGGGCAGGCCGAGTGCTGCGGCGAGATGCGCACTGTAAATGCTCGAGCCCAGCAGCCATATCGGAACGTTCGAGTTCATGCCGGGGACTGCGAGGATGGCCTGATCAGTCTGCGGTGGGCCGAGGTAACGCTGCAACTCGACAATGTCGTGTGGGAAGTTTTCAGCGCCTGCATCAAGGTTACGGCGCAACGCCCTCGCCGTGCGCATATCGGTTCCGGGGGCACGACCGAGACCCAGATCGACGCGGCCTGGCAGCAGCGCGGCGAGTGTACCGAACTGCTCCGCGATGACGAGCGGCGAATGGTTGGGCAGCATGATGCCGCCCGAGCCGACACGGATGTGTTTCGTGGCCGCGCCGACATGGGCGATGACAAGCGAGGTCGCGGCGCTGGCAATGCCTGGCATGCCGTGGTGTTCGGCGAGCCAGATGCGATTGTAGCCGTGGTCTTCTGCCTTGATCGCCATGCGGCGGGAATTTTCAAGCGCCGCACTGACGCTCTCGCCTTCGCCAATCGGCGACAGGTCGAGAATGGAAAAAGGGATCATGCCGACACTCCTGCAATAAGTCGTTGCTGCGGATGTAAGGCGGATGGCGACATTTACCAGACAGGTCGCGCAGAATTGAAGGATGATTCAAAAAAATTGGGGCCTCCGAAGGGGCCCCGATTTTGTGCCGGCGGCTCTGTCTTAGCCGGCGCGCCTGAGTTGACTGCCGCCTCTCGCCATTGCTGCGTCAGAAGTGGAAGGCAGCACGAACTGCCCGAGCCTGCCATCCATTTCACCTGCCTCGGAAGCAAGGCTGTGAATGGCTGCCGTCGTTTCTTCCACCATTGCCGCATTCTGCTGGGTCATGGTGTCGAGGCTTGCCACGGTGCTGTTGATTTCCGACAGCGTGTGCGCCTCCTCTCGTGTGGATTCCATGATCTCTTCAATACGTGCGCTGATGGTCTGCACGTGCTTGCCGATGCCGGTGAGTGATGCGCCGGCCTTTTCCACCAGCGTGACGCCGGCGGAAACCTCGTCGGTGGAGCGTTTGAGAAGGCTGGTGATTTCCTTTGCCGCGGCGGCAGACCGCTGCGCCAACTCGCGGACTTCCTGCGCGACCACTGCGAACCCCTTGCCGGCTTCTCCTGCGCGCGCCGCTTCAACGCCGGCGTTGAGCGCCAGAAGATTTGTCTGGAAAGCGATTTCGTCGATGACGCCGATGATCTGGTTGATCTGGCGCGACGACGTCTGGATGGCTTCCATGGCGGCGATCGTCTGTTCCATCACGCGGCTCGATGCAGTTGCCTCCGCACTGGCGTCGCGCGCAATGCGCGTGGCCTGTTCGGCGCGCTCGATCTGGTCACGGACGGCCTCGGTAATCGCCTTGATGGCGCTGGCCGTCTCGGTGATGGAAGCCGCCTGTCTTTCGGTGCGCTCCGCAAGTTGATCGGCTCCTACGCGCATTTCCTCCGAGCCGCCGCGCACGGCAGCGGAATTGCCGCCAATCGCTTCCATGGTCTCGCTCAGACGGGCGAGGGCTGTGTTGAAGTTGTGGCGCAGACTCTCAAGATCAGCCGGAAAAACGGTCTCTATGCGATAAGCCAGATTGCCATTCGCCAACCGGTCAAGCCCCTCATCCAACGAATGGACGACCATCTGCAGAGTTCCGGCCTCTGCCTCCCGTTCCGCCAGATGCGCGCGACGCGCCGTTTCGGCTTCCTCTCGTGTGCGCGAAGCGGTTTCTTCCATCTCCCGCTGGAGAATGAGCTTCTCACGGAAACTGCCCAGCGCCCGCGCCATGCGGCCGATCTCGTCCTTGCGGTCCTGATTTCCGATTTCCGCATCGAGACGGCCTGCCGCTACTTCGCCGGTCAGGCCTGCAAGCTTTTCGAGTGGCGCGAAAAGACGCCGGGCGAAGAAGGCCGTTGCCGCGCACATTGCAGCCAGAACGCAAAGACCGATGACAGCGAGCGTCCCGGCAATCGAGATCGACCCGGCATTCAATTCGCTGCGCAGCATGCTTTCCACTGCAAGATATTTTTCACCCGCAAAGGAAAAGGGTCGGGCATAGGCGTTTGCCACGCCATCGGCGCGTTCGATCGTGGCGACTGTCATGCCCGCAGCGTTAAGGGCCTGCCCGTGAAATCCATAAATCGCCGGATCAAGGCTGACGAGTTTGCTGCCCTCCACACCGAGAACCTTGCCATCGGCAGAAATGATTGCGGATTGCTCGGAGCTGCCCGCCGAGACACCCTTCGTTAGGATTTGGCTGAAGACATCCTCCTTCACGCGGAAAAGAACGACGCCCTTGAAGGCGCCGAACTTGACCACGGGAACACCGAAATAAATGCCCGCCTCGTTTGTTGCGGCATCGATCCGAAGGCCGGAGAAGCTCGTCTGAGCCACATCGTCCACGGCCTTTTGGGCATTCGCAGCACCCCGCGCGAACGCGGCGCCAAGACCGCTTTCCGCCCAGACGCCGTTATTGACGGTCTCCCCGAAGGCCGCCCCCTTGAGATAAGAGTAATAGACAGTGCCGGCCGGATCGATGAAGAGCACGTCGCTGAACGGCGTTCCCTTGAGATAACCGGCTATGTCCGTCTGGGTCTTTTCATGGGTTGAATAATAAAAGCCGCTCGGGTTTTCCGGCTTGATCAGCTTTTCCCTCTCGCTGAAGGGGTTTTCCTTGACGAAAACGCGCTGAAGCTCCGCCTTGGCGTCACCAGAGTTTTTCTGAACCGTGCCCCAGCCGCTTCGCATGGAGACGACCGCCATTTGCAGGGATTCGATCTTGGCGATGGAATCCGCCTGGGTTTTCAGCTGCTCGAGACGTTCCTGAAGCATGTCGCCGCGGAAGACGAGGACGCTTTCCATGGACTTCGATGCCTGCTCTTCGAGAACGTGGCTGCTGCTCTGGTAGCCGAGAAGCGTGAGCGTCCCGGTCGAGATCGCCATCAGCGCTAAAAAAATAATCAGGACTTTGGTCGATATAGAATGAAAACGGTTGAGCATGGCCGATGCAGCCCCCAATGCCGGATCAGTTCCCGCGCCTCGGATGACAGGCGCCATTGGACGGCTGATTTGGCGAACATATTGCGCCGCGGCTCGTCATGGCCGCAGCTCCCCATTTCGTTTTTGTGGGCGAACAATGCGGTACGTGACTTAAACAGTGGTAAATGCTGCACTGCAAATATAATGAATGTTGTCGTTTTGTTCACTTATCGCTGGCAGGGTCGGGGCCAGAAAGATAAGGTACCTCATGCAAAACACGATTCGGATCATCGGCATCGACCCCGGGCTACGGCGCACCGGCTGGGGTGTCATCGACACCCTCGGCAACAGCCTCAGATTTGTCGCCTCCGGTACGGTGACGTCGGATGGTGATATGGACCTCGCCTCCCGGCTCTGCCAGTTGCATGATGGGCTGGCTGAAGTGGTACACAGCTACCGGCCGGATGAGGCTGCGGTGGAGCAGACCTTTGTGAACAAGGACGCGGTTGCGACGCTGAAACTCGGTCAGGCGCGGGGCATTGCCATGCTCGTGCCGGCGCGCGCCGGATTGCCTGTCTTCGAGTATGCGCCCAATGCGGTCAAGAAAGCTGTGATCGGCGTCGGGCATGGGGAAAAGCAACAAATTCATATGATGCTGAAAATCCTGATGCCGAAGGCCGAATTCAAGGGTAACGATGCGGCGGACGCGCTCGCCATCGCCATCTGCCACGCGCATAATCGCGGTGGTGACAGGATGCGGCGGCTTCTGGCAGCCGGTTAATTTCATTTTTAGTGAGCGGGCGGCATCATGATCGGAAAACTGAAAGGCAGCATCGAGGAAATCGGGGCGGATTACGTGCTGGTGGATGTGCATGGCGTCTGTTACGTCGCCTATTGTTCGGCGCGCACTTTGTCGAAAATCGGCTCTGTCGGGGAGGCTGTGGTGCTCTTCATCGAAACCTATGTGCGTGAAGACCAGCTGAAGCTTTTCGGCTTTCTCTCGGCGCTGGAGCGGGAGTGGTTTAACCTGTTGCAAAGCGTGCAGGGCGTGGGCTCGAAGGTGGCGCTGGCCGTTCTTTCCACGCTCTCGCCTTCCGAACTTGCCAATGCAATAGCCCTGCAAGACAAAACCATGATCTCGCGTGCACCGGGCGTTGGGCCGAAGGTGGCCGTGCGCCTCGTGACCGAGTTGCGCAATAAGGCCCCGGCCTTTGCGGGAGACGCTTCCGCCTCCATCGGGCTCAAGCAGGAGCTTGGAGAAGGTGTCGCTTCCGCGCCGGTCGCGGATGCCGTATCAGCGCTGACAAATCTTGGTTACTCTCGTGACCAGGCTGCCAATGCGGTTGCCGCTGCGCTCAAAAATGGCGGGGAGGGCGGCGATAGCGCCAAGCTCATCCGGCTCGGTCTCAAGGAGCTTTCGCGGTAAATTTCGTGAAGCGCGTTGTCGCGATAGTCATGCTATAGCGGCGACACTTGAGGAATTCGACTAGAACAATGGAATGCCCTGAATGAGCGATGCGGAGAGACTGATTACCCCGGAGAAGCGCGGCGAGGATATCGACACCACGCTGCGCCCGCAGTCGCTGGACGATTTTACGGGCCAGGCAGAGGCTCGCGCCAATCTGAAAGTGTTCATCGAGGCGGCCAAGAATCGGGGCGAGGCGCTTGATCATGTGCTCTTCGTCGGCCCGCCTGGCCTTGGCAAGACAACGCTGGCACAGATCATGGCGAAGGAGCTCGGCGTCAACTTCAAGTCTACATCCGGTCCTGTCATTGCCAAAGCGGGGGATCTTGCGGCGCTTCTCACCAATCTTGAGGAGCGCGACGTTCTCTTCATCGATGAAATCCATCGTCTCAATCCGGCGGTGGAGGAAATCCTTTATCCCGCCATGGAAGATTTTCAGCTCGATCTCATTATTGGCGAGGGGCCTGCGGCGCGGTCGGTGAAGATCGATCTCTCCAAGTTCACGCTTGTCGCCGCTACCACCCGTCTCGGCCTGTTGACCACGCCGCTGCGCGACAGATTTGGTATCCCCGTTCGATTGGCCTTTTACACCGTGGACGAGTTGGAGCTGATTGTCCGGCGTGGGGCGCGGCTGATGGGTCTGAACATGACCGACGAGGGCGCGCGCGAAGTGGCACGACGCGCGCGGGGAACGCCACGCATTGCCGGCCGGCTGTTGCGCCGCGTCCGCGATTTTGCGGAGGTGGCAAGGGCGCAGGCCGTCACCCGCGAGATTGCAGACGAGGCTTTGACGCGGCTTCTGGTCGACAATATGGGGCTCGATCAGCTTGACATGCGGTATCTTACCATGATCGCCGTTAATTTCGGCGGCGGCCCCGTGGGCATCGAAACCATCGCTGCGGGCCTTTCGGAGCCGCGCGATGCCATTGAGGACATTATCGAGCCGTATATGATTCAGCAGGGCTTCATCCAGCGTACGCCGCGTGGGCGCGTTTTGACCGGCACGGCATGGAAACATCTCGGCATGCAGCCGCCGAAGGATCTTGAGGCGGCGCAATTCCGTCTGACGCTGGAAGACGATTGAGGGAACAAGCCCGCCGCCGTTGCATTTGACCGTCTTTGGTACGGAGATGATCATGTCGGCATATCGCAAGGGTACGAAAGTGCGCTGGAAATGGGGCAAGGGAACAGCGGAAGGAAAAATCATCGAGACCTTCACTGAAGATGTCGAGAAAACGATTTCCGGCGCCAAGATTAAGCGCAAGGCAAGCAAGGACGAACCTGCCTATCTCATCGAGCAGGACGATGGCGCGAAGGTTCTGAAAAGCAAGTCGGAGCTCGAACACGCCGGTTGAAGGCGCCGCAGGGGAGGCGTCAGAAAGGGGAAGCTGATGCCTTACGATCCGCTGCGAGTTTTCCGCAAACTTGCCCGCAACAACCGTCTTGCAAATTTCAGGCTGCATCAGGCCTGCCGTCAGCTGTCTGAGGATGCGTTCGTCGCGCAGCGCGTCAGTTTCTTCCCGACCCTCAGGGCAACGCTCAATCACATTCTCATCGTTGACCGGTTTTATATCGATGCTCTCCAGGGAGGTACGCTTGGACACGCAGCCTTCGTGGTGAGCGAGCCCTACCCGACGGTTGCTGAGTTACACGAAGCGCAGACGCAGCTGGATAAAGCGTTGATTGCCTTTGTCGATGATCTCGATGAAGACGGCCTTGCCGGGATCGTTGATATACATCGGGGCGCGCGTGTGCAGCAGGATCGCTGCGATGATGTTCTCTCCCACCTCTTCCAGCATCAGACCCATCATCGTGGCCAGGCACATGCGATGTTGGCGGGCACGTCGCTCAAGCCGCCCCAACTGGATGAATTCATTGTGGGCGATGATGCAGGAGCGAGAAAAGCGGAAATGGATGCGCTAGGGTGGAAGGAAACCGATTTGATGTTTCCAGCCCGCAGGCCCAACCATGACGCATGATAACAAGCAGGACACCCGCATCCGCATCAAGTTCAAGCCGAAACGCATCTTCCAGATGCGTGTGGCGGGACTTGCATTTCGCCACGGCCACGTGCTGGTGCACCGCGCGACGCATGAGAAATTCTGGACCTTTCCAGGCGGCCGCGCCGAAATGGGCGAACGTTCCGCAGAAACGCTGGCGCGCGAGATGGTGGAAGAGCTTGGCGTTGAGGCAAAGGTTGGACGCCTTCTCTGGGCGGTCGAGAATTTTTTCCATTACGAAGGCAAGGATTGGCATGAGCTCGGGTTCTATTACCTGATGGACCTGCCGGAGGGGCTCAACTTTCATTCCACCGACATCATCCACCGGGTCCAGGACGGCGATAACGAGCTTGAGTTTCGCTGGGTGGCTGCAACCCGGAAGGCATTGACCGAGCTTGATATCCCGCCTTATTTCATCGCCGATGAAATTGAGAACCTGCCGAAGACCACCAGGCATCTCGTGTGGGACGACGGCGATCTGGACGATAAATGACCTCTGCCCCCGAACGCCATATGATCCGGTTGGATCGCAAACCGCAGCTCTTCAGCATGCGTGTGGCGGCCCTCATTTTCCAGAATGAACATCTTTTGGTACAGCGTGGCGGGAAGGACGACTATTGGGCCCTGCCCGGAGGTCGTGCCGAAATCGGCGAAAGCTCCGAGCAGACCATCGTCCGTGAGATCGGCGAGGAGCTTGATCGCACGTGTTCGGTGGAGCGCCTTTTATGGTCGGCGGAAAACTTTTTTGCCTATGACGTTTATTCGGCCCATGAGCTGGGGTTTTATTATCTCGTCTCGCTGGATCATCCCATGCCGTTCCATGACAACGATATAGTCCATCGTGTGGTGGATGGCATCGAAGTCGAATTTCGTTGGCTCCCCGCGCGCATTTCCGCGTTGATCGAGAACGACCTCCGCCCGCGCTTCATTGCAGAGCGGATAGAGGCGCTGCCCTCGCGGCACGAGCATCTGATCGTCTGCGAAGGCCGCGCTGGCGCTGCTGAAAATCCCAAGGAGACAGTATGAACGAGCTTTTGGTTTCACTTTCGGGTGAACTGATTGACCATGGTCACCGCCTGATGCAACGCGTCTATTATGAGGACACGGATTTTTCCGGCCTCGTTTACCACGCGCGTTACCTGCATTTTCTCGAGCGTGGCCGGACCGATTATCTGCGTTGCCTCGGCTGCGAACAAAGCGCGCTTCTGACCGCCGATGAGGAGGGCCTCGTCTTCGTGGTTCACCGCATGGAGATCGATTTCAAAAGCCCTGCGCGGATGGATGACGTCCTGACGATCACGACGATTACCGAGAAGGCCGGTGGCGCGAAAATGGTGCTCAATCAGGAAATTCGGCGCGGCGAAACGCTTCTTGTCGCCGCCAAGGTCATCATCGCTGTCATCAATGCCAGCGGTCGGCCAAGGCGTTTGCCGGAGACGGTTGCAGAAAAATTCCTGAAGTAATTGAGCTGTTCAACCAGTAAATCAATCCGGTGTGGCGCGGTCGTAACACTCCTTTAACCATAATGGTGTCTTACTTTAGCAACCGGCATTTGTGCGGTGCACGCCTTCCTTTCACCAAATTTATTGGCGAGTAAGGCTCACTGGCAAGTATCGGGGTATGGCAAAGGGGTTGGCGACTGCCGTCGCATAGCTTCGAGCGTTAACACGCGTTTGAATCGCCCGGTCCCGTACCGGGCGTTTGGATTCGGGGATTGGATTTTTATGGAACAGGCAGGTTTGGCAGCGGCGACGCACGATGTAAGTCTCTGGGCGCTGTTTATGCAGGCGGGCCTCATCGTGAAGCTCGTAATGATCGGACTGATCGCCGCCTCGGTCTGGACGTGGGCGATCGTCTTCGACAAATATGTGACTTTCGGCAAGGCAAAGCGCCAGTTCGACCAGTTCGAGCAGGTATTCTGGTCGGGGCAGTCGCTCGAGGAACTCTATCGCACGCTGGCGGAACGTCAGAATGGCGGCCTCGCCGCGATCTTCGTTTCCGCCATGCGCGAATGGAAGAAATCATTCGAGCGCGGCGCGCGTTCGCCCATCGGTTTGCAGATGCGTATCGACCGGGCGATGGATGTGACGATTGCGCGTGAAGGCGAACAATACGAGGCGCGCCTCGGTTCGCTTGCGACCATCGGTTCGGCTGGTCCGTTTATCGGACTTTTCGGCACGGTGGTCGGTATCATGACCTCGTTCCAGGCGATTGCCGGCTCGAAGTCGACCAACCTCGCCGTTGTGGCGCCCGGCATCGCGGAAGCGCTGCTGGCAACGGCTATCGGCCTTGTCGCGGCTATTCCCGCGGTTATCGCCTACAACAAGTTTACGGCCGACGCGCACAAGCTTTCTGCGCGTATGGAAGGCTTTGCCGATGAATTCTCCGCGATCCTGTCGCGCCAGATCGACGAAAAACTTCAGACACGGCAGGCCGCCCAATAAGCGGCCACAACTGAAACGCCGTTGAATGATTTGCCGTCGGGCAAAATGGAGTAGATGAAATGGGTATGTCAGCAGGTGGCAGCGGCGGCGGGTCCGGTGGACGCCGTGGTGGGCGCGGCGGGCGGCGCAAAGGCGGCGCAATCAGCGAAATCAACGTGACGCCGCTCGTCGACGTCATGCTCGTGCTGCTTATCATTTTCATGGTCGCTGCGCCGATGATGACGGTGGGCGTGCCGATCGATCTGCCGCAAACCTCAGCCAATGCCCTGAATTCGGACACGCAGCCGATCACGATTTCCGTGAATGCCAATGGCCAGATCCATTTGCAGGAAACAGAAATTCAGGCGGCCGAAGTGGCGGACAAGCTGCAGGCAATCGCCACGACGGGCTACAATGAACGCATTTTCGTGCGCGCGGATTCCGTTGCCGCCTATGGCGTGGTCGCGGATGTGATGGCGCGTATCCAGGCGGCCGGCTTCAAAAATATCGGCCTTGTGACCCAGCAGAAACAGGACAATTGACGTAAAGCAATGAAGGGCAGCCTTACCACATCCGCGATCGTGCATGCGTCGCTTCTGGCTTTCGCCCTTGTCTCCCTGGGCTCGCCGGAACCGCTCGACGTGTCGCAGGCTGAGGCCCTGCCGGTGGAGCTGGTGCCGATTGAGGAACTGACTCAGATTCAACAGGGTGACAAGAATGCACCCAAGGCGGAAAAATCCGCACCGGTTCCCACGACTCGTCCGGATATCATCGAAAACGCGCAGAATATTGGCAACAACACCGCCGATATCGAAGCTCCGCCGACGCCGACTGCCAAGCCTAATGATAATATCAGTGCCGCCGCTCCACCCAAGCAGGAGAAGCCCCAGCCAGTTGTCGATACTAAGGCGAACGAGGTGAAGGAAATCGTCAAGGAAGAAACCTCGGCTCCGAAGCCGCAGGAAATGGCCGCCTTGCCGCAAACTAAGCCTGAGATCACACCGCAGCCAAAGAACGAGCCGCCACCGCAGGAGACGAAAGCGGAAGAGCCGCCGCCGGCAACGCAAGAGCCGGCCGAAATCCCCGTGCCGCAGAACGTTCCCCGCCCGAATTCCCGGCCTGAGCCGCCAAAGCCGGAGGAGCCCAAGCAGGCCGAGACGAAGCCCGCCGAGCAGAAACCAGCCGAAAAACCGGCTGAGAAGAAGCCCGATCAGGCCAAGTCTACGGACAAGCCTTCGGATAAGAAACCGGGCGAGAAGAAGCAGGAAACGGCGAAATCCGCTTCATCGAAAGAAAGCGATTTCAACGCTGATGATATTGCCGCGCTGTTGAACAAACAGGCGCCTTCAGGCGGCGGTGCGAAGCGCTCGACGCAGACGGCAGCCCTCGGCGGCAAAAAATCGACCGGCGGTTCGACGCTCAGCCAGACGGAAATGGATGCGCTCCGCGGCGCGATCCAGAAGAACTGGCAGATTATTCCCGGTATGGCGGATGCTTCCGATGTGCGCGTACGGGTCACCATGAAGCTCGATCGTGACGGCACCATTATTGGCCGGCCCGAGATCGAGGCAACCGGCGGTTCTGAAGGAACACGCCGTGCACTTTCCGGCGGAGCGTATCGCGCGATCATGCGTTCTGCTCCGTTCACAAACCTTCCTGCCGAAAAATACGATGCATGGAGCGAAGTCGTCGTGAACTTCGATCCCAGTGAATTGCTATGAATGCTGAAAGGCCTGGCAACATGAAGATATTTTCGCCGATCCGGCTGGTGCTCGCTGTCGCAGCCATCATGTCGGTTTTTTCCGCACCGGCTTTTGCCCGCGTGGAAATCAACATCAACAAGGGTAATGTCGAGCCGCTGCCCATCGCCATCACCGATTTTATGTCGAGCGACGGCATCGGCGCGCAGGTTTCTGCGGTTATCGCTGCTGACCTGCAGCGCTCCGGCCTTTTTTCCCCGGTCAACAAGAACGCTTTCATTGAAAAGATCAGCAACCCGGATCAGCAGCCGCGTTTCGAGGACTGGAAAGTCATCAATGCCCAGGCTCTCGTGACCGGACGCGTCACGCGTGAAAGCGATGGCCGCCTGCGGGCTGAGTTTCGCCTCTGGGACACTTTCGCCGGCCAGCAGATGACCGGCCAGCAGTTCTTCACCCAGCCGGAAAACTGGCGCCGTGTGGCCCACATCATTGCTGACGCTATCTACGAGCGTATAACCGGTGAAAAGGGGTACTTCGATACCCGCGTCGTTTTTGTTTCCGAGAGTGGTCCGAAGACGGCCCGCAAGCGGCAGCTGTCGATCATGGACCAGGACGGTTTCAACGTCCGCAACCTGACTAACTCGAACGACATCGTCCTGACACCGCGTTTTTCGCCGAGCCGCCAGGAAGTCACCTACATGTCCTTTGAAGGCCAGCAGCCGCGCGTTTATCTTCTGCAGCTGGAAACCGGACAGCGTGAAGTCGTTGGCAATTTCCCAGGCATGACGTTCTCGCCGCGCTTCTCGCCTGACGGCCAGAAGGTCATCATGAGCCTTCAGCAGGACGGCAACGCCAATATTTACACTATGGATCTGCGCTCGCGCACCACGACACGCCTGACCAATACGTCGGCGATCGATACGGCTCCGTCCTATTCCCCTGACGGCCAGCGCGTCGCCTTTGAAAGTGACCGCGGTGGCCGCCAGCAGATTTACGTCATGAATGCCGATGGTTCCGGCCAGCAGCGCATTTCCTTCGGCGATGGTTCCTATTCCACGCCGGTATGGTCTCCGCGCGGCGATCTGATTGCCTTTACCAAGCAATCGGGTGGCAAGTTCTCGATCGGTGTCATGAAGACCGACGGTTCGGGCGAACGCATCCTGACGAGCGGTTTCCACAATGAAGGGCCGACATGGGCGCCGAACGGTCGCGTGCTGATGTTCTTCCGTCAGAACGCCGGCGCCGGTGGCCCGCAGCTCTATTCGATCGACCTGACGGGCTATAACGAACAACTCATCAAGACGCCAACATTCGCTTCGGACCCGGCATGGTCGCCGCTTCTGGACTGATATGACTGCCACAATGGCGCCGGTCTGAACCGGCGCCATCGTGTTTTAATTGATACCATAGGGAACCGTGCCTCTTTCTTGCCGCAAAGTGTTGTGAGGGAGCAAAAAAGTGGGACATTTCCTTTCTGTTAACCATAAGCGTTTGTCGGCCGTTAACCGCGATCAGTTAGTGTCCGGCAACGTTATTGAAATCCTAAGGAGAGACCGGCGATGAGCCGTACACAAACTTCGGCACTCAGCCCCATGCAGAAACTGGCCCGTAACCCGGCTGTCATCGCCATGACGCTCGCACTTGCTCTCGCTGGCTGCGCGAACAAGAAGAACATGCCGAACAGCGCCGGTGAGCTCGGCCTTGGTGGCGCGGGCTCCGCAACGCCGGGATCCCAGCAGGACTTCACGGTCAATGTCGGC
>NZ_JBQYSN010000104.1:0-17281 GCF_052686535.1 Agrobacterium sp. DKPNP3
ACCACCCTGCGCAGCGGCGCGTCGGTGTCCTTGACGATGGCGGAGAATGCCGGCGTCACGATGAGGTTCGCCACATGCGGATCCTTGGTGAAGGCCGAGGTGATCTCGTCGAGGAATTCCGAGCGGATGATGCAGCCTGCGCGCCAGATGCGGGCGATCGTGGGCATCGGCAGGTTCCAGTTGAACTCCTTGGAGGCGGCCGACATGATGGCGAAGCCCTGCGCGTAGGCACCGACCTTGGCGGCCAGAAGCGCGTTTTCCAGATCGGCGATGAAGGCCTTTTTGTCAGCCGGTGCAGACGCAACGCTCGCCAGGCCGAAGATCTTCTCGGCAGCTTCGCGCTCGTCCTTCTGCGACGACAGGATACGGGCAGCCACGGCCGCCTCGATGGCGGTTGCTGCGACGCCCATGTTCTGGGCTTCGATGACCGACCACTTGCCGGTGCCCTTCTGCCCGGCCTTGTCGAGGATCAGATCGACCATCGGCTTACCGGTGATCGGATCGGCGGCGCGCAGAACCTTCTCGGTGATTTCGATCAGGTAGGAGTTGAGGCGGCCCTTGTTCCACTCGCCAAAGACATCAGCGATTTCGGCGGCACTCATCTTCAGACCGTCACGCAGGATGCCATAGATTTCGGCGATCATCTGCATGTCGGCATATTCGATGCCGTTATGGATCGTCTTGACGAAGTGGCCAGCGCCGTCATTGCCGAGCCATGCCACGCACGGATCGTCATTATACTTGGCGGAGATGGACGTCAGAACCTTCTCGACGCGCTTCCAGCTCTCCTCGGTGCCGCCGACCATGATCGACGGTCCGTGGCGCGCACCTTCTTCACCACCGGAAACGCCCATGCCGATGAAGGTCAAGCCACTATCCTTCAGATTGTCGAAGCGGCGGATCGTATCGCGGAAGTTCGCATTGCCGGCGTCGATCATGATGTCGCCGTTGGCCAGATGCGGCTTCAGGATTTCCATCTGCTGGTCAACAGGGTCGCCGGCCTTGATCATGATGATGATCGGGCGCGGAGGACGAATGGCGGCAACGAATTCCTCGATGGTTTCGCAAGGGATCAGCTGTCCCTGCAATGCCCCGGCTTCAGCGTAGAATTTTTTCGTCGCTTCAGGGGTTCGGTTGAATACGGCGATCTTGTTGCCTTTTTCGGCGATGTTGAGCGCCAGGTTCGAGCCCATGACGCCGAGACCGATCAAACCGATTTCTGCCTGTTCCACGGATGTGCCTCCATCTTGCTTTTAGGTGGTCGTGTTGTGGCACCGTAATCACCAAACGGCAAGGCTGAGGGCGACTGAAACGATTAAATTTTGATGATGCAAATCAGCTTTGCATATTTGCGACAGTATGAGCTGTACCGGGATCGTGCTGCACGCCGCTTCAGGACGAAGGCCGGGGGCGGTCGTCACCATCCTCGATTACCCGCCAGGCCGCGCCGTCCATATCCTCGTACTGGCCTGACCTGACCGACCAGAGAAAGGCGAAAAGCCCAAGCGCGCCCAGGAACAGCGCGACCGGAATGAGATAGATGAGCATGTTCATGCCAGTTGCGCTCCCTCGCCCGCAAAGTCTGTTTTCACGTCCTCCCGGAGACGGACGGTTTCAGCCGCACCGGCAAGGCGCAACGCATTGGCGACGACGATCAGCGACGATGTCGACATGGCAATCGCCGCGATCATGGGCGTTGCGTAACCAGCGATCGCTATTGGCACGGCGATGATGTTGTAGCCTATGGCCAGCGCAAAGTTCTGCCTGATGAGCCGGCCGGCCTGCCGTGATGTCGCGATCGCGAAAGGCACGGCGTCGAGGTTCTCCTGCATGAACACGAAATCAGCAGCCTGCCGGCCGATATCGGCGGCAGTGGCAGGCGCCATCGATACGTGGGCGGCAGCAAGCGCCGGCGCATCGTTGATGCCGTCGCCGACCATCAGCACCCGGCGGCCCTCGCCTTCAAGCCGGGCGCAGCGCGCCGCCTTGTCTTTGGGCGAAAGGTCCGCGCGCCAGTTGCCGATGCCCAGCCGCTGCGCCATGGCACTGACGGCGGCGGCCCGGTCTCCCGAAACGATTTCCTGAGTAAAGCCACGGGCCGCCAAGTTGCGCAACGCCGCAGCAGCGCCAGCGCGAGGATTATCCTCGAAGCCGAAGCTCGCAAGCTGACGGCCGTCAAGCGATAGCACCACTTCCGACCGCGCATCGCCCCCGTCTATCGACATATCATCCGGGCAGGCGAAACGACGATTGCCGAGCCGGTAAATGCCCGCCTCCGTTTCGGCCTCGACGCCCGACCCCGAAATTTCGCGCACGACATCAAATGCCGGCATGGCTCCGCGATAGGCGGCGTGCAGCGCCTTGGAGAGCGGATGGCGAGAATGGGCTGAAAGCCCCGCAGCAATTGCCATGGTCTCAGGCTTCACATTCCTGGTCTCGACCAGTTTGGGCTTGCCCACCGTCAACGTACCGGTTTTGTCGAACAGCACGGTGTCTATTTCGGCCAAGCGCTCCATGGCTGAGCCTTCCTTGACCATGATGCCGTGCCGGAAGAGCCTTCCTGCGGCAACCACCTGCACGACGGGAACGGCAAGGCCGAGCGCGCAAGGGCAGGTGATGATGAGAACCGCAATGGCGATCAGCATTGCCTGTTTCCAGTCGCCGCCAAGGAAACCCCAGCCGAGAAATGTCACCAGCGCGAGAAGATGCACGACGGGCGAATAATAGCTCGCCGCCCGGTCGGCGATACGACGGTAACGCGCGCGCCCGCCTTCGGCCGCCTCCATCAGGCCGATGACCTCCGACAGGAAAGAGTCTCTGGCCGTGGCCGTCACCTGCGCCACAAGCGAACCGGTGAGATTGAGTGTCCCCGCCTGCAGGCTGTCGCCCGCGGCAACGCGGCGCGGCGCGCTTTCACCGTTGACGATGGACATGTCGAGATCGCTGCTGCCGCTTTCAACCACGGCGTCCACTGCCACTCGGTCCCCTGCCGCAATCGAAATCGACATTCCCGGCTGGATATCCGAGAGCGGGCGATATTCTCGTGTGCCGCTCTCACCCAGCACGGTCGCACCGCGCGGCGAAAGGCGGGCGAGCCCGGCGATGGCCGAGCGCGCCTTGTCGCGCATGATATGGTCCAGCGTGCGTCCGATCAGCAGGAAGAACAGCAGCGACACGGTCGCATCGAACCACGCATGTTCGCCATGATGAATCGTTTCCCACAGCGAAACGGCGTAGGAGAGCGTGATGGCGAGCGCTATCGGCACATCCATATTGGTGCGGCCATGTTTCAGCGCATTCCACGCCGATTGATAAAAGAAACGACCGCCATAGATCAGCGCCGGTGCGGCAATCATCGCCGAAATCCAGTGGAACATGTCACGCGTCGCCGCATCCGCCCCAGACCAGACGGAGACCGAGAGCAGCATGATATTGGCGGACGCAAAGCCGCAGAGCGCCACGGCCCTGATCAGCTGCGAGCGCAAGGCGTCCGAAGCATCCTGCCCACTGGCGAAAAGATGCGTACGATATCCCGTCGCAAGGATGGCGCGCGCAATCTCGGCGGGATCGGTCCTGACGCCATTGATCTCTTCCCTCCAGACGACCGCCACCCGTTTCGATGACAGGTTCACCCGCGCCCGCTCGACTTGCGGCAGGTGGCGAAGCGCGGTCTCGATGGTTGTGATGCAGGCGCCGCAATAGACATCCGGCACGCTGAGGTCAGTCTGGCGCATCCCCTGCCCCAGATCGCGGCTCGCCAGCAGTAATTCCTCAGACGAAGGTGGATTGACGGGCTCGCCCAGCTGCAGCGACCCTTCCGTTCCCGGTGCGCAGCAGCTCATTTGCGCCCCCTGACGACAGCGATCCGCTTGCCCTCATGCACGATGATCCGGCCTTCCTTGACGGCTGTCACTTCCACGATCCACTGGCCCGGCAGCATGTCGTGGGCGGCCGTGAAGACACCCGTTGACACCGGCGTCAGCTCCATGTCGAAATTCTGGCTCTCGCCCACGGGCCGGCGGAAATGTGCCGTCACCGTATCCGTGTCGACCGGCCCCGTATCGGGATGGAAGACCTCGTAACGCACGGTGTTTTCGTCAACCATGAGCTTGCCCCTGATGCCGGTCGCGGCCCTTGCCTTGGCGGCCTCCGCCTTGGCGTTGAACTGCTGGCTGGCGACATAGGTGTTGGGCACGACAAGCCCGCTCCAGCTGTGAACCGCGTTCCAGGCCATGATCATGTTGACGGTAATGACCGTGCCGAAGAACAACACCATGACGCCGAGCATGTGCCAGCCGGTGAATGTGAAACCGGAGGCGCGTTGATTGTTCACTGTCATTTTTTCACTCCGGGAGCATTAAAAACCGCATCGTATCTGGCCGTTTCGTGGCCAGCCGTATCGCTGACGATAAATTCGAAATTCTCGGCCGTCCGCGAAATATCCTCGCCCGGAAGGGTGACGAAGACCTTGAGTGTTGTCGCCTCGTCCGGTTCCACCGTCACCTCGAAGGCACGGGCGGCATTATCGGCCATGCCATTGATCTTCATCACCGCATTCGGAAGACCACCGATGGTCAGGCTCAATACGCGCGGCTGCGGCACCATGTTGAGAATGCGCACGGTATAGCCGTTGCGGATCGAACCGTTGGATTCCAGGACATATTGCGGATTGCGGTCATGCAGGACATTGAGCGCCAGCCGCTCGCGCGTCACCAGCGCAAACAGCATGCCGATGCCAACGGCAGCCCAGATAGCCGTATAGAGCAGCGTACGTGGCCGGAAGATGATACGCCAGTTAAAGTGGCGCACCCGATTGCTGAAGCTGCCATCCTCCTTGCGCACATTGTCGGGACGGATCGCGTGCTGGCCATTGCCGGTCGCAAGCGCCATGTTGGATTGATATTCAGCAAGCGTCGCATAAGCGATCAGCCCACGCGGCTTGCCGATCTTGTCCATCACCCCGTCGCAGGCATCGATGCAGAGGGCGCAGGTGATGCATTCCAGCTGCTGTCCGTCCCTGATGTCGATGCCCATGGGACAGACCGCCACACAGGCATTGCAATCGACGCAGTCGCCAATGCTCTCCCCCGCGGCCGCGGCCTTTTTAGCGTGCCGCGAGCGCGGCTCGCCCCGCCAGTCATTATAGGTGACGACAAGCGAATTCTCATCCAGCATCGCCGCCTGAATGCGCGGCCAGGGACACATATAGGTGCAGACCTGCTCCCGCATCAGCCCGCCAAACACATAGGTGGTGCCGGTCAGGATCGCGACGGTAGTGTAAGCGATCACAGGCGCTTCACCGGTCAGGGACTCTCTCGCCAGAGTCGGCGCATCGGCAAAATAGAAAATCCAGGCACCACCCGTCAGAACGCCGATCACCAGCCAGATCGAATGCTTCAGCACCCGCTTGCGCAATTTGGCAAACGTATAGGGCGCCGCATCCAGTTTCATGCGCGCATTTCTGTCGCCCTCGATCGCCCTTTCGACGACCAGAAACAGATCCACCCAGACGGTCTGCGGACAGGTGTAACCGCACCAGGCACGCCCGACCGCTGATGTGACGAGGAACAGCCCCAGCCCCGCCATGACCAGCAGGCCCGCAACGAAGAAGAACTCCTGCGGCCAGATCTCGATGAAGAAGAAATAAAAGCGTCGGTTGGCGATATCGATCAACACCGCCTGATCGGGTGCATAGGGTCCACGATCCCAGCGAAGGAACGGCGTCAGATAATAAATGCCAAGCGTGATCAGCATCACCAGCCATTTGAACCGCCGGAACCGGCCCTCGGCGCGCTTGGGGAAAATCTTCTTGCGCGCTTCATAGAGCGGTTTGCGCGTTTTCGCGGAATTGACGGCTTCCGCCTCCAGCCTTTCAATCGGCTGTTGCGGGCGATCCTGTCCGGCGCGATAGATGTTCATGATAGGAGTCCATTTTTATCTCCTTGCTTTCTCCCATCTCCGCGGTGAAACATCCTTGACTTACATCAAGTGAAGACAAAGTGGCGCAGTCAGAGGAACCAGCACCACCCGGGGGAGGACAAGATGCCTGTCATGCAATCGAGAATCATTCATCTGTCTGTCGAAAGACCGTGGGCGGAGGTCTACGACTTCGCCGCCGCTCCGGAGCACATGCCCCGCTGGGCTGCCGGACTTGCGGGCGGCCTCGAGCCCGATGGTGAAGACTGGATCGCCGAAGGCGGGCCGCTGGGTGAAGTGCGCGTCAATTTTGCGCCGCGCAACGAATTTGACGTCATCGACCATGTGGTGACATTGCCCGACGGCCTAAAGGTCTATAACGCGCTCAGGGTCACCCCGAATGGCAGCGGCACGGAAGTCAACTTCACATTGCTTCGTCTTGAGGGCATGACGGATGAGGACTTCGAGCAGGACGCCAAGGCCGTCACGGCCGATCTGCAAACCCTGAAACAACTGCTCGAAGCGAATTGAGGGAGTGAGTGATGACGGAAAATATCGATGACAGACGGATCGACTATGTCGAATTCAACGTCGTTGACATCGAGCGCAGCAAAGAATTCTACGGGGGCGCGTTCGGTTGGACCTTCAAGGACTACGGTCCGCAATATTGCGAGTTTTCCGACGGCCGCCTGACGGGCGGCTTCACCACCACGGCGCCGGTCTCGGCCAAGGGCGGACCGCTCGTCATTCTCTATGCCGCCGATCTCGAGGATGTGCAGCGGCGTGTCGAAGCCGCCGGCGGCCAGATCAGCGTCGCGATTTTCGCCTTTCCTGGCGGCAGACGTTTTCATTTCACCGATCCGGATGGATACGAACTGGCCGTCTGGTCGAAAAACTGATCGGCAGGAATCCGCCATGACTTTGACAACGCCGCCTTTTTCGTTGATCGGGATCGATCATATCGTCTTCATCGTCGACGACATGGTGCGGGCACTCGATTTTTACCGGAACGTGCTGGGCTGTACTGATGGTTACTCTTACCCTGCTCTCGGGATGGAGCAGGTCTGGTGCGGCAATGCCCTGATCGTCCTTTGGGATGTCACGCACCCCGGTGGCACAAAGGCTGCTCCGCCCGTCGCCGGTGGACGTAATGTCGATCACATCTGCATCGCGACCGGTCCTTTGAACCACGATGCGCTTCGCGCCCATCTGGCGAAATTCAACGTCACGATAGAACAGGAAGCCTTTCACGGCGGCGCGCGGGGGATGGGACACTCGTTCTATTTCCGTGATCCCTTCGGCAACAAGATCGAGTTGAAGGGACCCGCCGAATATCCGGATGGACGGGCCGAAAACGCCTGATCCGAACGAAAAAAGGGCGCCACAGCGGCGCCCTTCCTTGCATTCCGAGTCCTTCACTCGCCGCCACCCAGCGAGTGAACGAAGATGGCCAGCTGCTTGACCGTCGTATCGCCAAGACGTTCGCCCCAGGCAGGCATCACCCCGTGTTTCGGCGAGCGTATCTGCGCAACAATCCCCTCTTCGCCATGGGCCTTCAGCCAGATCGCATCGGCAAGATTAGGCGCGCCGAACTCGCGGTTGCCCTTGGCGTCTTCGCCGTGGCACGAGGCACAATTGTCGGCAAAGAGCTGTTTGCCGGGTTCGACAAGCGCCGGGTTGGATGGCGTTCCCGTCAGGCTCACGACATAGGCCGCAACCTCGCGGATTTCATCCGACTTCAGAATGTCGCCGAAAGCCGGCATTTCCGACAGACGCGTGTCAGGATCATCGGCAAAACGGATGCCGTGTTTCACCGTCGTGTAGATATCGTCGACGCTGCCGCCCCACATCCAGTCGTCATCATTGAGGTTGGGATATCCCTGCCCGCCCTCGGCACCCGAACCGTGGCACTGGATGCAATTGACCTTGAATGCGGCCGCGCCGCCGGAAAGGGCGAATTGCCTCAGTGTCGGGTCTGCCTGGATGTCCGCAAGCGAAGAACTGGCGATCTTGTCGACGAAAACGCTCTGCGACTGTTTTGCAGCAGCAAGATCGGCAGCGATCTCGCCGCGGCTGTTCCAGCCGAGGACGCCCTGCGTCGCGCTTGAGATCAGCGGCCATGCCGGATAGGCGATGGTGTAGCCGATAGCCCAGAGGATCGTGAAGTAGAAGGTCCATACCCACCAGCGCGGCATGGGGTTGTTCAGCTCGCGGATACCGTCCCACTCATGGCCGGTGGTTTCAACGCCGCTGATTTTATCGATGTGTTTTTCGGACATGTTCAGTCCTCCCTGAGCGGAATGCTGGCCGCATCGTCCGCGGCCCTTTTCGAGCCGGGGCGAAGCGTGAAGATGACGACGCCGGCAAAGAACAGGGTCATGGCAAGCAGGCCCCAGCTGTCGGCGAAATGGCGCATGGCCGTGTAGGTTTCCATCGTTTCGCCTCCTCACCGATATCCGGCGGCATCGTCATAGGTCGAGAAATCGACCAGCGTGCCGAGCATCTGCAGATAGGCGACCAGCGCATCCATTTCGGTAAGCTTTGCCGGATCGCCATCGAAATCCCCGACCTTCGCCTTCGGGTAGCGCGCCAGAAGCTCGCTCGTATCGGCATTCGGGTCAGCCTGCGCCTTCATGTCGGCACCCGCCTTTTCGATCATCTCGTCGCTATAGGGAACGCCGACCGCGCGGTTTGCCTTCAGCTCCATGTCGACATCCGTCACCTTCAGTGCCGTCGTCTTGAGGAACGCGTAGGATGGCATGATCGATTCCGGCACCACCGAGCGCGGATCGGCGAGGTGCTGCACATGCCATTCGTTCGAGTAGCGGTCGCCGACGCGCGCAAGGTCTGGCCCTGTGCGCTTGGAACCCCACTGGAACGGATGGTCGTACATGGATTCTGCCGCCAGGCTGTAGTGCCCGTAACGCTCCACCTCGTCGCGGAACGGACGGATCATCTGGCTGTGGCAGACGTAACATCCCTCGCGGATGTAGATGTTGCGGCCGGCCAGCTCCAGCGGCGTGTAGGGCCGCATGCCCTCCACCTTCTCGATGGTGTTTTCGAGGTAGAAGAGCGGCGCGATTTCCACGATGCCGCCGATGGAAACGACCAGCAACGAGCCGACCAGAAGCAAGGTGGCGTTACGTTCGATGACGCCGTGTTTGTCGAGTATGGACATCGGCCCCTCCTATTCAGCAGGCTGCAGCGAAGGAGCCGCGCCCTTGCTGGCGCCCTCCTCGCGTTGATGACCGAGGATGGTCATGGTGACGTTGTAGGCCATGATCAGCGCGCCGCTGAGGAACATCAGGCCGCCGAGTGCACGCATTACGTAGTAAGGGAACAGCGCTGCGACCGATTCCGCGAAGGAATAGACGAGGAAGCCCTGGGTATCGTATTCGCGCCACATCAGCGCCTGCTGGATGCCGGCCACCCACATAACGGCGGCGTAGATCACGATGCCGATCGTGGCGAGCCAGAAGTGCCAGTTGACCAGTTGCAGGCTGTAGAGACGCTCCCTGCCCCACAGCTTGGGCGTCAGATAATAGATCGCGCCGAAGGTGATCATGCCGTTCCAGCCGAGTGCGCCTGAATGCACATGGCCGATGGTCCAGTCGGTATAATGGCTGAGCGAGTTGACGGCCTTGATCGACATCATCGGCCCTTCGAAGGTGGCCATGCCGTAGAAGGCAACAGCCATCACCATCATACGAACGATGGGGTCTGTACGGATCTTGTCCCATGCACCCGAAAGCGTCATCAGGCCATTGATCATGCCGCCCCATGAGGGCATCCACAACATGATCGAGAACACCATGCCCAGCGTCTGCGCCCAGTCAGGCAGAGCCGTATAATGCAGGTGGTGCGGGCCGGCCCAGATATACATGAAGATCAGCGCCCAGAAGTGGATGATCGACAGGCGGTAGGAATAGACCGGGCGGTTCACCTGCTTCGGAATGAAATAATACATCATGCCGAGGAAGCCGGCGGTCAGGAAGAAGCCGACGGCATTATGGCCGTACCACCATTGCGTCAGCGCATCCTGCACGCCCGAAAAAGCCGAGTAGCTCTTGACGCCAAGAAACGAGACGGGAATGGCGAGGTTGTTGACGATATGCAGCATGGCAATCGTCACGATGAAGCTCAGGTAGAACCAGTTGGCCACATAGATATGCGGCTCCCTGCGCTTCAGAATGGTGCCGAGGAATGCCATGAGATAGGCGACCCAGACGATGGTCAGCCAGATATCGACGTACCACTCCGGCTCCGCATATTCGCGCCCTTGCGTAATGCCGAGCAGATAGCCCGTGGCGGCCATGACGATGAAGAGGTTATAGCCCCAGAACACGAACCAGCCGAGATTGCCGCCGAACAGACGCGCGCGACAGGTTCTCTGCACGACATAAAAGGAGGTCGCGATCAACGCATTTCCCCCGAAAGCGAAGATCACCGCCGAGGTATGCAGCGGCCGCATGCGGCCGAAATTAAAATAGGGTGCGATGTTGAGATCGGGAAAGGCAAGCTGCAACGCGACGACCACCCCAACCAGAAAGCCGACGACACCCCAGAACACGGTGGCAACCACACCGTATTTCACCACCTCGTCGAAATATTCGGCATTGCGACGGGCGCGCACGGCCGGATCGACAGGCGCAAAGGAGACACGGCG
The DNA here is from genome assembly GCF_052686535.1 of Agrobacterium sp. DKPNP3. Classification (NCBI taxonomy): domain Bacteria; kingdom Pseudomonadati; phylum Pseudomonadota; class Alphaproteobacteria; order Hyphomicrobiales; family Rhizobiaceae; genus Agrobacterium; species Agrobacterium sp. DKPNP3. The sequence goes on from NZ_JBQYSN010000104.1 coordinate 10,583, forward strand.
CAAAAGAAGCACCGTGCTGACCAGCAGTGTAAAGAACAGCACCCACATATGGGCGGCGAAAAGACTGTCGTGGGCAAAGGCTGCCCCGAGCAACGCGAGAAAGGCCCCGAGGGCCACGATCGCGGTTTCTAACGTGTAATTCATTGTTGGTTTCCCCCAACGTGCAAGCCGACCGACGAAAGGCACGGCATGCGCCTGGGAGAGCGAACGTGTACCTATGCGTCGGTTGGAGCATTGCCACCGGGAGTGGAACGCCACCTTGATCCAGATCAAGAACGCAGGGTATTGCAGCTGCGGCTCTCAGGGTCGAAGGCAGGGTCTGGCAGATCTATAGGGAAGTGCTGCGGCTCGCCTTCGACGGCCATCAGCCCTTCATCTTGAGGGGCAACCCGGCCGCGACGAAATAGACCTCGCCTGCAACGGCAGCCACCCGTTGATGAAGCCTGCCGGCATGATCCCGGAATTCCCGGGCCATTCGATTTTCTGGAACGATGCCGAGCCCGACCTCGTTGGAAACGAGGATCAGCTTTGCCTGCGCTGCCGCAAGGGCAGCTTCGAGATGCGCAAAGGCCATCTCGATATCGGCCTGCTCCATCATCAGATTCGTCAGCCATAAGGTCAGGCAATCGATGAGGATGACGTTTTCCCGATCGTCCAGCTTTTGCAAGACGCCGACAATGTCGACCGGGGCTTCATGGGTCGTCCATTCCGCACCGCGCTGTTCCTGGTGGCGGGTGATACGGTCCCGCATCTCGTCGTCCCATGCACGGCCGGTCGCCAGATAGTGCAGCCGTCCGCCAGACTGGCCGGCAAGCTCTTCGGCAAAACGCGACTTGCCGGAGCGCGCGCCGCCAAGAATGAAAACGGAGCGGTTTATATCAGCCATGGAAAACCTGAACGGAGAAAATGGGGGACCGGTGCCAATGTGTTGCCGCAAGCCAGAAACGAACGGACATGAAGGGAACGATTCGTAGACAAGGCGTCCCCCGGTTGTTCATGCCGCGCGGTCGCTGATACCGGACCGGAGATGCAAAACCTGCCAGCAGGATGCTGGACATTGAAGCACTGCACTTCCGGATGCCGGCAACACCGGTCCACATAAAAAGCTAGGTGCGAAAGACGGTCCTGTCAATCGGCTGCCATCGAAGGCGGATTTACACGGAACCGGTACGCAAACACCTGACCCGGAACCGGCAGACCTGTCGTCCGCAACGGAATTGATAATGCGACTTGGTTACCGGACCGTTAGCAAACACCAGATGATGGGACCGCAATGCCGGTGGAGAAAACCCCGTAGTGGCGAGCGCCGCCATTGCCTTGCCATCGCCTTCAAATCAATATGCTTTCGAAGATTCGCAAACAGCAAGGTGCCCTGCCCGTGATGACCGTCATGGACTACATCTCTATCATCGTTTTCATCCTGCTATGGGCGGTCTACACCCATGTGACGACGGGAACACGGCTGTTTTCACGCGCCAGCCTGAACCAGGCCATGGCTGAGCGGCGGCGAAACTGGATCATGAATTCGCTGAAGCGTGATCTCAAGATGATCGACACGCAGATCATGGCGGGTTTGCAGAACGGAACCGCCTTTTTCGCTTCCACCTCGATTTTCGCGATCGGTGGATGTTTCGCCCTTCTGGGGGCAACCGATCAGGTCGAATCGGTGTTTCGCGACATGCCTTTCGTCCATTATGCGGGGCGCACAGCCTTCGAACTGAAGGTCATAGGACTCACCTGTCTTTTCGGATATTCCTTCTTCAAGTTCGGGTGGTCCTACCGACTGTTCAATTATTGTACGATCCTGTTCGGCGCTATCCCCATGGTCCACGATGTCGGGGCCGACCGCGACGCGGCGGAACGCGCGGCCGAAAATGTCATAAAAATGAACATTATTGCTGCCAAGAACTTCAATGACGGCCTGCGGACCATCTTTCTGTCCATTGGCTACCTCGGCTGGTTCATCAGCCCTTATGTTTTCATCGCGAGCACTGTCATCATCATCGTCGCCCTGTTGCGACGCCAGTTCTTCTCCGAGGCACGGCGCGCCATCATGGATGAAAACGGGCCTTGAAATAGCCGCACTTCAGGGGCCAAGCCCAGTCTGATACCGGCCTCCCCAAAAGCTGAAAAACGGAAATCATGCACACAGACGCAGCCACGAACGAACCACGCCGCAAAGGCCGCATCGGCGGGCTGGACACACTGCGCGGCATCGCGCTCCTTGCGATGGCATCTTACCATTTCACCTGGAATCTCGAATATTTCGGCTATATCGAGCCTGGAACTGCGACGACCGGCCTGTGGAAGCTCTATGCACGCGGCATCGCCACCTCGTTCCTCTTCCTTGCCGGTTTCAGCCTGTTTCTCGCGCACGGAAGGGGCATAAACTGGTCTTCCTTCGGCAAGAGGTTCGCAATGGTGGCGGGGTCGGCGCTGCTCATTACCGTCGCGACTTATGTCGCGTTTCCCGACAGTTTCATTTTCTTCGGCATATTGCATAACATCGCCGCAGCAAGCCTCGTCGGCCTGCTGTTCCTGCGGGCCCCGGCCGCCGTGACGTTACTCGCCGCGGCTGCCGCTTTCATTCTGCCGCAATATGTCCAATCCGAACTGTTCAACGTCAAATGGCTGGCATGGATAGGATTTTCAACCTTTCCGCCACGCTCCAACGATTATGTGCCGCTGCTGCCGTGGCTTGCGCCCTTCCTTGGCGGTCTCGCCGTCTCCCAGTTCGTCACGCCGCGCGGCTGGCTGGACCGTTTTCGTGAGCCCAGTTCGCCACGCAATATCGTCGCCAGCGCCGGGCGGCATAGCCTTGCCTTCTACCTCATCCACCAGCCGGTGCTGATCGGTATCGTTTACGTCCTGTCCCTCATCGCGCCGCCGCCGCCCGTCGATCAGGTGGAGCTTTACAAATCGAGCTGCGAGAAAAGCTGCGTCGAGCAGGCCAACGGCTTGGAACTCTGCCAGCGTTTCTGCGGCTGCACGCTCGAAAAGATTCAGGCGGAAAGCCTGTTCGACATCATGATGGAAGGCAAACTCAGCCCCGATCAGCAGACGAAGGTCAGCGAGGTAGCGCAACAGTGCACGGTTGAGGCGCAGTAGGGAAAAAGCACTCGACGCCATCCTCGGGCTTGGACCCGAGGATATATGACGTCGCTGCTGGCCCTCGGGTCCAGACCGAGGGTGACGAAAGAGAGGTCTTGACCCTAAAAGTGCGCTTCAGCGCGACAGGCAAGGTCCTCGTTCAAGTCCCTACGCCGATCTCGGCAAGACGTGTCAGACAGGCTTCTTCGACATTGTCGAGCTCCGCCAGCGTCTCTTCGATGTCCTTGCGCTTCTGCCGCAATTCGGCGCGCTTTTCATCGACCTTCTTCATCAGCAGCACGAGCTGACCCGACTCGCCTGGCGGCTCTTTATAAACGTGGATGATTTCGCGGATTTCGGAGATGGTAAAACCGATACGGCGACCGCGAAGGATTTCCTGAATGAGGCGACGGTCAGCTGCCCTGAAAAGCCGGGTGCGCCCGCGACGCTCCGGGTGAATCAGCCCCTCATCCTCGTAAAATCTTAAGGTACGGGTCGATACACCGAATTCGCGTGTCAGTTCGGTTATGCTATAATACTTGTCCAAGGGCCTATCCGATTCATCACCGGGCAATATTATTTGACCTTAACGTAAAAGTCAATTTTTGCCCGCTCGTCAGCCCGAGATTCCGTACCACCACGTTGCGATGCCGAGGAATGCAAAAAAGCCGACAATATCGGTGACGGCAGTGACAAACACCGCGGACGAGACAGCTGGGTCCGCCCCGCACTTGTCGAGCACAAGCGGGATCAGAATGCCTGCCAGCGCTGCTGCCAGCATGTTCAGACACATGGCTGTGGCGATAATGCCGCCTATATGGATATCCTGAAACCAGATGCCGGCAACGATGCCGATGGCGCAGCCAAACAGCATGCCGTTCAAGATGCCCACGCCGGCCTCGCGCCTGATGATGCGGGCGGCGTTGTGGATATCGAGGCTTTTGGTGGCAAGCGCGCGGACCGAAACGGTCATGGTCTGGGAACCCGCATTACCGCCCATGCCGGCGACTGCGGGCATAAGGATCGCAAGCGCAACGATCTGCTGGATCGTCGCATCGAAAAGGCTGATGACGGATGCAGAGAGAAAGGCAGTGATGAGGTTGACGGCGAGCCACGGCACACGCGAGCGCGATGTGCTGGCGATCGAGTCCGAGAGTTCTTCATCACCCACGCCGCCAAGGCGCAGCAGGTCTTCTTCGGCCTCTTCCTGAATGACGTCGACCACGTCATCGATGGTAAGAACGCCGACCAGCCGGCCGTTATTGTCCACCACGGCGGCGGAGAGCAAGTCGTACTGCTCGAAAAGCTGCGCCGCCTCTTCCTGGTCCATCTCGGCTGGAATGGAATGGTTGGTCTCGTGCATGATCGTTTCGATCTTCACCTGACGTTTGGCGCGCAGCACGCGGTCAAGATCGAGCGCCCCGACAAGCTTGAATGTCGGATCGATCACGAAAATCTGGGAAAAGGATTCCGGCAGCTCCTCCTCTTCCCGCAGGTAATCGATGGTCTGCCCCACCGTCCAGAAGGGCGGTACAGCCACGAATTCGGTCTGCATGCGGCGACCGGCAGAGCTCTCCGGGTAATCCAGCGCGCGCATCAGTCGGACGCGCTCGGTGAACGGCAGTTGCGAAAGGATATCCTCGCGATCTTCGTCGTCGAGGTCCTCGAGAATGTAGACCGCGTCGTCCGAATCGAGCTCGCCGATACCGGCGGCAATCTGCTCGTTCGACATCTGGTCGACGATATCGAGACGGATGCCCTCATCCACCTCGGTCAGTGCCGTCATGTCGAAATCTGAACCCAGCAGCCTGACCAGCGCGTGGCGCTGCTCCGGCAGGATCGATTCGAGCACGTCGCCGAGTTCAGATTCATGCAGCCGCGCAACATTCTTGCGCAGGAACAGCAGGTCCCGATCGGCAATCGCCGCACCAACCATCGTCAGGAAATCGGAACGGACGGAGCCATCCTCGGCGTAGATATCGGAGAGCGCTTCTGTCGACTTTACATCCTCGGGCGCGACAGGATCGTCGTCACGGTCTGTCATATGGCGTCCCCTCGTACTCAAATGCCGCAGTGCACGGATGCCGAGGCAGAATGGCGTTTAAAAGCATATTGTCAACAACCGGATAGGCGCAAAAACAAAGCTCGCGCCAGCGCGGCAAAACATTCATACGTCAAACCTCTTCCCGCCGTCGAGCGCGCAGTCGCGGCCGACGGCTTATACACAATCCCAGGTATTTACACCGGTTAATTTACGACAACGCCGGCCACCTTTACGTCGTTCCACCGTCCTCTGGAGACCCCGATTTAAGGGCGTGGGTGCATTGCACAATTATGCATTGACACAGCGCCGGGTTGAGCGCTTCTGGACACGCTTTTGACAAATGGCAAACCGCGCGGCAGGCGCGTCAAGATTGGTCCGGGACAGCAGAATCATGAGCAAGAAGGGTTTCATCGGCAAGGCATCGAATGCTGCAGGCGGTTGGGGTGCTTTGAAAAGTGTAGGCAAACGCCTGCTCGAATCCGGAGCACCGATTTCCGGCGCACGAACGCTGTTGAAAACCAACCAGCCGGATGGGTTTGACTGCCCGGGCTGCGCCTGGGGTGACCCGGAGCATGGATCGTCTTTCGAGTTCTGCGAAAACGGTGTCAAAGCCGTTTCCTGGGAGGCGACGGAAGCGCGGGTACCCCCGGACTTCTTCGCCAGCCACACCGTGTCGGCGCTGCGCGGCTGGTCGGACTACGATCTGGAAAAGCAGGGCCGCCTCACCCATCCCATGCGCTTTGACCGGGCAAGCGACAGATACCTGCCCGTGTCATGGGAGGAGGCCTTCACCGAAATCGGCGGCATGCTCAAGGGTCTCGACAGCCCGGACCGCGCTGAGTTCTATACGTCAGGCCGCGCCTCCAACGAGGCGGCATTTCTCTATCAATTGATGGTGCGTCTTTACGGGACCAATAATTTTCCCGACTGCTCGAACATGTGTCACGAAGCCAGCGGCGTCGGCCTGAAAGACGCAATCGGTGTCGGCAAGGGCACGGTGCTGCTCGAGGATTTCGAAAAGACAGATGCCATTTTTGTCATCGGCCAAAATCCGGGCACGAACCATCCCCGTATGCTGGGTGACCTGCGGCGCGCAGCCCTTCGCGGCGCCCGCATCGCCGTCTTCAACCCTATCCGGGAAAAGGGGCTGGAGCGCTTTGCCGACCCGCAGGACAAGATCGAGATGATCACCGGCGGCAGCACCAAAATCGCGACCAATTATTATCAGCCGCGCCAGGGAGGCGACATGGCTGCGGTGCGCGGCATGAGCAAGGCGGTCTTTGCTGCCGACGAAGCTGCAAGGGCGGCCGGCAAGCCTGCGATCATCGATTATGCCTTCCTTGCCGACCACACGACGCAGTTTGAAGATTATCGTGCTGCCGTCGAAGCGACGAGCTGGGAGAGCATCCTCGACCAGTCCGGGCTGACGCGCGAGCAGATCGAGGAGGCCGCCTCCATCTACATGGAAGCCGGTTCCGTCATCGCCACCTGGGCCATGGGAGTTACCCAACACCGCCACTCGGTTCTCATCGTGCGAGAAATCGCCAACTTCATGTTGCTGCGCG
>NZ_JBQYSN010000105.1:0-16449 GCF_052686535.1 Agrobacterium sp. DKPNP3
CGACGCAGGCGAGCGTGTTGCCATTGTCGCGCTGATGGGCGTTGCCCTGCGTGATGATGACCCGATCTATGCCGAGCCATTGCATGAGGCGACGATAATCCTCCGGCCCCGGCAGGGCGCCCGGCGGCAACCCCGGACCACCCGGTAAGGCGGGGTAACCGGGGAGGTACATGTGCATCTGCGTATCGACCGCCCCTTTCGGGAAAGTGGGGTTCGGCGCAGTGCCGCTCAGTTTTCTGACAAGTCCGCTCATGGGTCTGGCATCCTGAATTCTGTCAATGCATCGCGGTTGATCTCGATGCCGAGACCGGGACCATCGGGAATGGCGACGATGCCGTTTACCGCCTCGAGAGGCGCACGCAGGACAGCCTGGCGGAACGGATTATGGGTGCGATCAAATTCCATGATCGGCTCGATCGGATTGACCCGCACCGGGTCCGGCGTCATCGCCGCCATGAATTGCAGCGCGGCGGCGATCTGCACGCCAGTACCCCAGACATGCGGCACGATACGCACGCCGTGCAGCGTGGCAAGCGTGGCAATCTTCTGCGTTTCTGAAAAACCGCCGCAGCCGCACAGATCAGGCTGAAGAATATCCACGGCACCGACGGAAAGCGCCTGCCACATGCCATAACGCCCATGCCACGTCTCGCCGCCCGCAACCGGGATCGGCTGACCGGCCCGCACGCGCTGATAGGCGTCGAGTTGTTCCGGGACCACTGGCTCCTCGAACCAGTCGATACCATAGTCTGCCGCACGGTTGCCAAGAGTGATCGCTTCGGAGACGGTGTAACCGTGATTGGCGTCGATCATCAGCCGCATATCCGGCCCGATCGCCTCGCGCACCGCGGCGATGACCCTGATATCTTCCTCGATGCCGAAACCGATCTTGATCTTGCAAGCGTGGAAACCTTCCGCGCGGCGCTCTGCCATTTCGGACGCATTGTCTGAAACGCGGTCGACGCCATCGCGCTTGAAGCTGCCGGTGGCATAGGTGCGCACGCTCTCGCGCCAGCGCCCGCCGAGCAGCATCGAGATTGAAGCACCGTAGTGCTTGCCCTTGATATCCCAGAGCGCGATATCGATGCCGGATAAGGCCGTAAGACTGAGGCCGCGCTGCCCCTGATCGCGCAAGGCATTATAAAGCACGGCCCAGATTTTTTCGGTCTGCCGAGGGTCCTGGCCAATCAGCCAGCCGGAATAGGCCTGAACCACGGCAGCGTTCGGCCGCGCCGGACCGAGGCATTCGCCCCAGCCGACCGTTCCGTCGTCGCATTCGATCTCCACCAGAACATGGGCGCGACGATCAAAGCGCATGGAGGCGCTTTCGAACGGCGTGTCCAGACGATGTTCGAGCAGATGCGTGCGCACCGCCGTGATCTTCATCGCTCCCCCTCCGTTATATCTTCCTCAGGTTTTCCGCTTGTGCGTGCCAATCAGGGCTTCGAGCATGCCGATTTCCTCGTTGGTCAGATCCTTTAGCGGCGCACGCACCGGACCGGCATCAAAGCCTTGCAGGCGAACACCGGCCTTGATGGCGGAGACAGCATAACCCTTGGCGCGGTTGCGGATCGCCATGAATGGATAGAAGAAATCGACAAGAATGCGCTCGCAGGTAGCGCGCTCTCCGGCGCGCAGCGCCGCGTAGAACTCATTGGCAAGACCCGGCACGAAGTTAAAAACGGCCGAAGAATAGGTGGTGAAACCGGCGCCGAGATAGGCTTCGGCAAACAGTTCCGCGGTTGGCATGCCACCAAGATACATCAGGCGGTCGCCCATCTTGGCGGTGATCTGGCGCACGAGGCCGATATCGCCGGTGCCATCCTTGAAGCCGACGAGGTTCGGGCATTCGTCGCAAAGACGCGCCAGCGTATCCGCCTGCAGCACGGAATTGTCACGGTTATAAACCATCACGCCGATGCCGACCGACTGACAGACCTTCTTGATGTGCGCGTAAAGCCCTTCCTGCGGCGCATCGATGAGGTAATGCGGCAGAAGCAGGATACCATCGGCACCGACCTTTTCGACGGAGCGCGCGATATCGACCGCAATCTCAGTGCCGTAACCGCAACCGGAAACGATGGCGGTTTCGCCGGCGACCTCCTTGGCGGCGGAAACGATGGTCGGAATCTCATCCGGCTTCAGCGAAAAGAACTCGCCTGTGCCGCCGGCGGCAAACAGCACCGGCGCCTTGTAACCGGCGAGCCACTCCACATGCGCCCTGTAGCTATCGGCAGCGAAACGACCGTCCGCATCGAAATGGGTGACCGGGAAGGACAGGAGGCCGGAGCCCAGCGCTTTCTTGATCTGTTCAGGGTTCATGGCCGGAATTCCTCTGCGACATCTTGGATTGAAATCACCTAAACCGCTCCGCCTCGCTTTGTCAATAATTCATCATACAACTTGTAAGATGAATTTCCGGGCATCAGCGCGCCAACCAGCCACCATCGACATTGAGAATGGCGCCATGGACATAATCGGCAGCGGGCGAGGCCAGAAAAACGGCGGCGCCAGCAATATCGTCAGACCGGCCCCATCGCCCGGCCGGGATGCGTTCCAGAATAGCCCTGTTGCGAGCAACATCGGCCCGCAGCGCCTCAGTGTTGTTCGTTTCCATGTAACCCGGGGCGATCGCGTTGACGTTTATGCCCTTGGCCGCCCATTCATTCGCGAGGAGCTTGGTGAGGCCGGCAACGCCATGTTTCGCCGCTGTATAGGACGGCACGCGGATGCCGCCCTGGAAGGAGAGGAGCGAGGCGATATTGACCACCTTGCCGGAGCGCCTTTTTGCCAGCAATTCCTTCGCAAAGGCCTGCGTGGTGAAGAACAGCGCCTTGAGGTTGACGTCCATCACCTCGTCCCAATCGAGTTCCGAAAACTCGACGGAATCGGCGCGGCGAATGATGCCGGCATTGTTGACGAGAATATCGAAACCGGCGTCAGTGAAACTGTCCTTCGCCGCCAGCGGATCGGAAAAATCGAGAAGCAGCGAACTCGCCTTGCCACCATCTTTTGCGATAATATCAAGGGTTTCGTCCGGCGCACGGCGGGCGGCGCAGACCACTTCTGCACCGGCGGCGGCGAGGCCTATCGCAATCGCCTTGCCAAGCCCCGTATTCGCGCCCGTCACGAGCGCCTTACGCCCTTCAAGCGAAAAGGGGTTCCTCATTTCAGATCCCCCGGCTGAATGAAGTCCATATCTGTGTAGTCGACGTTGTCACCCGCCATTGCCCAGATAAAGGTGTAGGAACCGATCCCTGCACCGGAATGGATCGACCAGGGCGGCGAGATCGCACCTTCTTCATTCGAAATGAACAGGTGCCGGGTTTCCTGCGGCTCGCCCATCAAATGCAATACGCGCGACGTTTCGTCCATGCCGAAATAAAGATAAGCCTCCATGCGGCGGTCATGGATGTGTGAGGGTATGGTGTTCCAGACAGACCCCTCCTCCAGCGTCGTATAGCCCAGAACAAGCTGGCAGCTTTCCATGACGAGCGGATGGATGAACTGGTTGATGGTGCGCTTGTTGGAGGTCTCGGTCGCACCGAGCTTGACCTCCTTACTGTCGGCAAGGCTGACGAGTTTTGCCGGGAGACTGCGATGCGCCGGGCATGACGTGATGTAGAACCGGCCCGCGCCATTAAAGGTCACCGCACCGCTGCCCGCACCGAGATAAAGCACGTCGCCGCGATTGAGCGAATAGGTTTCGCCACCGGCGCTGACCGTGCAAGCGTCACCAATATTGACAATGCCCATTTCCCGCCGGTCGAGGAAAGACGGCGTTTTTGTCTCCTCGACCTTGTCCAGCGTCAGCGGCGCGCCATCCGGCACCGCACCACCCATGACGAAGCGGTCGTAATGGGTGTAGATGAGCCGGATCTCACCGGGCCGGAACATATCGCTCGCAAGGAAATGGCGGCGGAGCCCGTCGGTATCCAGCGTTTTAGCATAGTCCGGATTCACAGCCTGTCTGGTCTCGACGGTCAGCATCCAACCTCTCCCTCATCATTGTTGCGTCATGCACATATTATATGTTACGCGATTTGTGAATTATATGTATGATAACGTCAAGGGCTCGTATTCTTTCAAGTGCAAAGGACGCGCAAGCCAATACGGGGAGTGGTAATGAAACGGCTTCTCATCACGGGCGGGGCGGGGCAACTAGGTCGCGTGATGCGCAAACGTCTCGCACCTATGGCCGAAACTCTGCGCATCGCCGACATCGCCCCGCTCGATCCGCCAGGACCGCGCGAAGAATGCCTTCAATGCGATCTCGCGGATGCTAACGCTGTCAACGCGATGGTAGCCGGTTGCGACGGTATCGTTCATCTCGGCGGCATTTCTGTCGAGCGCCCGTTCGATCAGATTCTTCAGGGCAACATCATCGGGCTTTATAACCTTTACGAGGCCGCCCGCGCCCATGGAGCGCCGCGCATCGTCTTTGCCAGCTCGAACCACACGATTGGTTATTACCCGCAGACAGAGCGGCTCGGCCCCGGCGTTCCCTTCCGCCCGGATGGGCTTTACGGCGTTTCCAAATGTTTCGGCGAAAACCTCGCCCGCATGTATTTCGAGAAATTCGGGCAGGAGACGGCGCTGGTCCGTATCGGCTCCTGCACGCCGCAGCCGGAGAATATCCGCATGTTATCGACTTGGTTCTCCCAGGATGATTTCGTATCCCTGATCGAGGCCGTGTTTCGTGCCCCGGTGCTTGGTTGCCCGGTCATCTGGGGCGCCTCGGCGAACGACGCCAGCTGGTGGGACAATTCGCATCTCGGGTTCCTCGGCTGGAAACCGAAGGATAACGCCGAAAACTTCCGACACCATATTATGGAGACCACACCCAAGCCGGATCCGACAGATTCGCTGGTCCGCTTCCAGGGCGGCGTTTTTGTCGACAATCCAATCCTCAAAGAGGATTGAAGACCATGTGCGGCGGTCTGGCCACGGCGGCGGGATTGCGTGCCGGGCTGGGAATGACGTATCCAGAAACGGCAGACGTAAACGACATTTTCGAGAACGGCGAACAGAGATGACAAAAGCATCAACCTCCGAGCAGGCGGCTCCACAGGGCAGAACTCTTGTGGTGAAGGTTTCGGAGGAACTGCGAGGCCAGATCGCCAAAGGCCGGTACAAAACGGGCGACCGCCTGCCATCCGAAGCGCAGATGACGCAGGAGTTTGGTGTCAGCCGCACGGTGGTTCGCGAGGCTATCGCTTCGCTGCGATCCGATGGTCTCGTCGAACCCCGTCAGGGTGCAGGTGTCTTCGTGCTGGAGCCGGCGCCAGCTGAGCGACGACCTTTCCACAATGTCGATCTTGCCCGCGTTTCTTCCCTTATCGAAATGCTCGAACTGCGCACCGCCGTGGAAGGCGATGCGGCCGGGCTCGCTGCCCTTCGTCGGTCTCCCGCGCAGGAAGAAAAGATCATCGAAGCCTTTGATGCCTTTCGCGCAAGTGCGGCAAAGGGAATGCCGACCGCCGAGGCTGATTTTGCCTTCCACATCGCTGTCGCGGAAGCGACCAACAATCCCCGTTTCAGCGAATTTCTGCAGGTGCTTGGCCCCACCCTCATTCCGCGCAGGGCCGTTGCTGAAAACGGCACGGAAAACGTTCTCCCACCCTCCGAACTCGAGCGCCTGGTCGGTGAACACGAGGCGATCCTGATCGCCATCCAGGACGGCGATGAGGAGGCTGCACGAAACGCCATGCGCCACCACCTGAAGAGCAGCCAGACGCGTTACCGCGCCATGTTGCGCGCACCACGCTGAAGCACATTGCAAGCCTGAGGAGAAAACCCATGCAGAAGCTTCCGACATTCCCCACCGTTTCGCCCGACGACGGCGTGGAGCGGACCGTGCTTTCCGAAGCGCCGGAGCTGATGGTCGTATCCTTCCGCTTCAAGACCGGTGCCGAAGGAAAGCTGCACAGCCATCCGCATGTGCAATCGACCTACGTCGCCAGCGGCAGCTTTCGCTTTTACCGCGATGGCGAGGCCTATGATCTACAGAAGGGCGACAGCCTCGTCGTTCCCGGGCACATCGAACACGGTTGCCTGTGTCTGGAAGAGGGCGAGCTGATCGACTGCTTCACGCCGCGCCGCGACGATTTTCTCTGAACCGGCACTCAGCCTCTGGATAAATCCCTGAGAGTGCGTGGCAGGTTGTTCATGCATTCTGCGCCTGACGATGTGACGAGGAACTGATCCTCGATCATCAGCGCCCCCAGCCCCTCACCATAAAACGGCGCTTCGAGCGCGACCACCATTCCCGGAAGAATTATTTCCGCATTGTCATGGGAAAAGAACGGCCATTCCTCGATACCGACACCACCGCCAACGGAATGGCCAAAATGGCCGCGATAATATTCACTGAAGCCGTCCCGGCGCATGGAGGCGAGCATCGCAGCGTGAACCGCACCAAAGCTGTTGCCGGGGCGGAGCGCCTCCAGCCCGCAGGCGAAGGCCGCTTCCAGCGCCTTGAAGATATCGCCCGCCAAGGGTGAGACCGGGCCCCATGAGAAGGTTCTTGCGCCATCTGAGGAATAACCGTCGACCAGCGTGCCGACATCGGCCTTGATCAATGCCCCCGGCGTTACCACAGCCGCCATATGCGACAGGGCCGGTCCGACCGATATGTAATCCCAATGTCCGCTGAGCGAAAAACCTGATGCCGCGGCATGCGCCTGCGCGCCAGTCTTCCAGGCGGCTGAAAGCCGGCCGAGCGCCGCTCCTGGACTGACGGCTGCCGCCATCGCGGCCAGCCCTACCTCGGCAGCGGCCGCAGCCTTCCTCAGAAGCGTGATTTCCCGTTCCGATTTCACTGCCTTCAGCCGTTTCAGCACCGTCGAACCGTCGATCCAGTCCACGCCAGGCAATGCCTGACGCAGCGCCAGGAAATCGGCCGCGGGCATGAATTCGAGGTCGGCACCAATGCGGGCCGATGATAAACCGCGCTCCCGCAATAAATCCGCGAGAAGGTTGAAACAGGCGGCGCGGTCAAATGTCTCCGGCCGCGGCCCGCCCGCATCGGTGCGGCGATAGGCGTCATCCACTTGGCGCACGGTTTCGGCACCGGAAAGATCAACCATATCGATCCAGATACGATGCCAACGCAGGTCGATATCGGGCGCAGCGCGCCGAACGAGCGGCGCGGCATGATCGCTGACGATGGCGGCAAGCTCCGCTCCGGCGTCGGCCGGAACGAGCGCAATCGCCGAACCCGCCCTGCCCCACATGGTCGCAACACCGGCGTGAGCGCCCACCGCATATCGGAAAGCTTCTGGCTGGAACAGCACCAGCGCGTCGATCTCCGCTTCCCGCATCAGCTGCTGCGCGCGGCCTCTGTCGATATCACTCATGGAAACTCCGGTGGTTGTTTGGCGGCAGGTTTGTGAACCTTCGCTTTAGCAGTCACCGGGAGACGAAAGAAGGTGGAAGATGACATCTCCATCCTGAGAATCGTCTGTGCGAGCGAGCGCTTCCCGCTTGTTTCTTCTCCCCCTCGGGGAGAAGAAATATCCGCAACGCCTTGCCCTATCCAAAGGGGCGGCGAAAAATCCGCCGCCTCTATCCACTCAAGCCTCCAGCCACTTCACCTGCTCATCCGTCAGCGCAATATCCAGCGCCGAAAGACTGTCTTCCAGTTCCGCAATCGTGCGCGGCCCGATCAGCGGGATGACCGGGAAAGGCTGGGCGATGACATAGGCAAGCGCGATATGGATCGGGTGACGCCCGAGTTTCTGCGCCAGTTCGATCGCCCGGTCGCGGCGGACGAAATTGCGGTCGGAATACCAGACGCGGACGATTTCCTCGTCATCGTGTTTGTCCCGCCCTGCCCGGTCGGTGAAGAAACCGCGCCCCTGGCTGGACCAGGCAAAATTCGGGATCTGGCGGGATTTCAGCCATGACTTCCACTCATCATCAGATGCCGCCACGCAGCCCGCCCAGATGGGATCGAGCATTTCGGCGAGCGAGAAATTGTTGGAAAGCGCGCCAGGAGCCTGCTTGCCGTTCTTCTGGGCATAGGCGGCCGCCTCATCCATCCGCTCGCGCGTCCAGTTCGAGCCACCGAAAATGCCGCGAATGCGCCCGCGCCGGACTTCGGCATCCATGGCGTCGACAAATTCGGCGACCGGAATATCGAGATTATCGCGGTGCATGAAATAGGCATCGACATAATCCGTTTTGAGCCGTTCCAGCGACTGATCGAGCTGCTTGGCGATCATGTCGGGATAGCAGAGGGGCGAATGCGCGCCCTTGCCGATCAGCACGATCTCTTCGCGCGGCACGTTGCGGCTGGTGTGCCAGTCGCCGAAAATCGCCTCGGTCTTGCCGCCACCATAAACATAGGCCGTATCGAAGAGATTGCCGCCTGCCTCGTAAAACGCATCGAGCGTCAGCGATGCGGAAGCGAAATTGGGGAAGAATTCGAAACCGAGCGCGACCACGGAAGCGGGCTTGGCAAGGCCCGGTATCTGCCGCTTGGGAACCGCATTTCCGGCCGTGACCTTACCACCGGCGATATTTCCGACGCGCGACGTCGCCTTTTCGACGCCGTATTCCAGCCCAACGGAAGCCCGCCACTGGTCCATGACACGCAGATTGCCGAGGCTGTCGGCCCAGGTCATGCCGGGCGCCGCGAATTCATGTCTGCCCTGCCGAATTGCCTCACCGGTCGCATCGACTTCGAAGGAATAAAGCCAGCGATCCTCGGGCAACTCGATGGTTTCGACCTTGTCACCCTTGACGATATCGATCCGTCCGGTGCCACCCTTGTGGCCGGCGGCAAACCAGAAATCCTTGACCTCGATGCGCCCTTCCGAGCCGATGATGCGCAATACATTGTCCTGCGCCGCCATGATCGAGCACGAGACTTCGGCGACGATGCCGTTTGCGAATTTCAGCACGGCGGAGGCCCATTCATCGACGCCCGACTGGCCGAGATGCGCCGCCCCCGCCACTTTTTCCGGTTCTGCAAAGGGTTTTCCGTCTACGGTACCTGCAATCATCCGCACCATCGAAACCGGATAACCGCCGACATCGAGAATGCCGCCGCCCGCGGTTTCATTGGCAAAAAGTCGGTGATCGGCCCGGAACGAACCCATGTTGAAACCGAAGCTGGAGCGGATGATGCGGATATCGCCCACCGCGCGGGCTTTCACCAGTTCCAGCAATTTCGCCGTCTGCGGATGCAGGCGGTACATATAGGCCTCGCCGGCGAAGACGCCTGCCTTTTTTGCCTCGTGGAAAATGGCGTCGGCATCATAGGCCGAGAGCGCGATGGGTTTTTCCACGAGCACGTGTCTGCCGGCCCGGATCGCCTTGATCGCCCATTCGGCATGGCCGGTATGGGGCGTCGCGATATAGACGGCATCGATATCGGGATCGGTAAGCAGCGCGTCGTACCCATGAATGACACGCGCGCCGGCAAAAGCTTCGGCAAGGCCGGGCTTGTCCGGATTGCGGGTGGCGATGGCCTCTAACCTGCCGGTGCGGGAATGGGCAATACCGTCAGCAAAGGTTCTGGCGATGGTGCCCGGGCCGATGATGCCCCAGCGGATCGGTTGTTCGGTCGTCATAAAATCCTCGTCTTTCATATCCAGTCTTGGGTGCTTGGGAAAGGGTTCACCGCAGGCGGTCGCCCTTGCTGTCGAAAAGGAAAGCCCGGCGGGCGGAAAGGCCGACCGTCAGCCGGTCGCGATTGCCGACATCGCGCGATTCCGGCCGTTCGATGATCAGTTGCTCGCCGCCTTCGGTTCGGGCATAGACATAGCTGGTATTGCCGAGATGTTCGGCGACATCGACATGCACGGTGAGATCGGCATCGCCCCCGGCCGCATCGGCAAAATGCTCTGGCCGGATGCCAAGCGAGACCTTGGCCCCCTCGTTGACACCTTCCTTTATCGGCAAAGTCAGCCGCACCGCAGGATCGCTGTCGAGAGCGAGCGTGACGCTGTCGGCCCCGCTGCCGACGACGGTAGCGTCGAGAAAATTCATCTTCGGCGAACCGACGAAACCGGCAACGAAGCGGTTGGCGGGATCATCGTAGAGATCGAGCGGCGCGCCGACCTGTTCGATATTGCCCGCCCGCAGCACAACGATCTTGTCGGCCAGCGTCATCGCCTCGGTCTGGTCATGCGTCACATAGATCATCGTCGTGCCGAGTTGCTTGTGCAGCCGAGATATTTCCACGCGCATCTGCACCCGCAATTCCGCATCGAGATTGGACAGCGGCTCGTCGAACAGGAAAACCTGCGGTTCACGCACGATGGCGCGGCCGATGGCAACGCGCTGACGCTGCCCGCCGGAAAGCTGTTTTGGCCGGCGATCCATCAGCTCGTTGATCTGCAGGATTTCGGCGGCGCGGCTGACACGCTTTTGCGTGTCGGCCTTGGGATTACCGTTCATCCTGAGCCCGAATGAGAGGTTTTCGGCGACAGTCATATGCGGATAAAGTGCATAGGACTGAAACACCATGGCGATGCCGCGATCCGCTGGATCGGCGTCGCTCACCGTCTTGCCGCCAATCACGATATCGCCGCCGGAGATATCTTCCAGCCCGGCTATCATGCGCAGAAGCGTGGATTTGCCGCAGCCAGACGGGCCGACAAACACGACGAATTCGCCGTCTTTCACTTCCAGATTGGCGCCGTGGATCACTTCCAGCGCACCATAGCGCTTGACCACGTTTTTGAGCGAAAGTTCCGCCATGCGGCCTCCCCTTACTTGACTGCTCCGGCAGAGATGCCGGCGATGAAGTGACGCTGCAAAGCCACAAAGACGACGATGATGGGTGCGGTGAGCAGCACAGCCCCCGCCATGATGCCGCCCCATGACACCTTGGTGAGCCCGATGAGGGTGCCAAGCGCCACGGGTGCGGTCATCATTCCTGGGCGGGAATTGATGAGAAGCGGCCAGAGATAGTTGTTCCAAGAGGCCAGGAAGAGGATGATGGACAGCGCCGCCATGGTGGGACGCGCCAATGGCAGGGCGATGCGCAGGAAGATCTGCCATTCCTTGACCCCTTCCACGCGTGCCGCATCGAAAAGCTCCGTCGGCATCATCGAGAAGGATTGCCGCATGAACAGCACGCCGAGCGAGTTGAAGAGCGGCGGCACGATCAGGGCCACCCAGGTGTTGGCGAGCTTGAACTCCCGGGCCACCATGATGAATTGCGGAATGACCACGACTGCGAACGGCAGGGTGATGGTGCCAAGAATAATGGCGATCACCACCCGGCGCCCTGCAAAACGATACCGCGCCAGCGCCCAGCCCGCCATTGACGTCAGCATCACCGAGAGCACCGTGTAGATGACCGCGACGGTGATCGAGATGAACATGGCTCGCAGGAAATTCGTATCGGCCTGCAGGTTGTTGAAGTTCTCGACGAAATTGGTGGAAGGCACCAGAACGATATCGGGGCTGAAAATGCCGTAATCCGGCATGGTCGAAAACACGAACATCATCCACAGCGGAAACAGCCAGATGATGGCAAGCGGTGTCAGCGCCGCATGCAGCGCAATCTTCTGCCAGAAAAGCGATCTCGATTTCGATCTCATTTCGGCTCCCTCCCGACCCAGAGATTGAGCAGTGAAATGGCGATGGCGAGCGCCGCCATGGTGTAGGCAATGGCGGAGGCGTAACCGAAATTGAGCGAGGTGAAGCCCTGTCGATACAGGAACAGCCCCAGCGTTTCCGTGCCGCCGCCCGGCCCGCCCCTGTTGGTAATGAGGAAGGGTTCCGCAAACAGCTGCATGGTGCCGATGACCGACAGGACAACGCAGAACAGGATGATGGGTTTAAGCAACGGCAGGGTGATGTAAAAGAACTGCTGGCGCTTGCTCACCTTGTCCAGCGTCGCCGCCTCGTAGACATCGCCGGGGACCGATTGCAGTCCGGCCAGAATGATGATGGCGTTATACCCGGCCCAGCGCCAGGTCACCGCGATGATGACGAGCGCCATCGCCGCATTGGCATTGTCGAACCACGAGATGGGCGAAAGGCCAACCGACGTGATGAGCTTGTTGATGATGCCGAAATCGGAGCTGAACATCAGCCGGAACACCGCCGCATAGGCCACCTCGCCGACAACGACAGGTGCAAAGAAGGCAAAACGATAAAGCGGGCGTGCTTTCAGCAGCGGCGAATTCAGGAGCACCGCCATGACGGTGGCAAGCGCGATCATCACGGGCACCTGAATGACCAGAATGATCAGCGTATTATAAAGCGCATTATAGAAGGCCGGATCGGAAACCAGCCGCCCCCAGTTCATGGAAGGCGCGAACCGCCATGGGTTGATGCGCGTATTCTGGAACGACAGCATGAATGAGCTGATGATCGGCCAGAGCCAGAAGGTGGCAAATATCAGGAGATAGGGCGCAAGAAACGCATAAGCGATCCTGTTCCTGGACGGCATGACGACCTCCATGTGCCGGACGGTGTCCGGATAGATGGAAAAGCTTCAGAAAGAGCGCGCCCCTTTGCGGGGAATGCCTTTGCAAAACGGTGCGGCCTATTTTCTTCTCCCCGCGCGGGAGAAGGTGGCCCGAAGGGTCGGATGAGGGGGCTGGCTCTTGGTATATCTCTAACCTCGCCCCCTCATCCCGCTGCCGCGGACTTCTCCCCCTCGGGGAGAGGAAACTTGTGGCACCCGCCCGGTTCCTAAACCAGCGAAGGTTTACTGCGCGACAGGGAGCCCCGTTGCCGTTTCGATCTGCTTGGCCGCATCGTCAAGCGCTGCTTTCGCATCGGGGTAGCCGCCCGCGAAATATTTCGTCTGCGTCGCCTTGTAGATCGCATCCGCATCTGACTGGAATGCCGTGCCGCGGCTCGGCACGATCTTCGGCAGGGTGGCGAGAATATCGGTCCACACCGCCTGCCCGCCCCAATAGGCCTGCTTTTCCTTGACGAAGGGATCATCGATGGCGGAAAGCAGCGAGGGAACGAGGCCGAAGGATTTCAGCATCGTCACCTGACCTTCATTGGTGGTCAGTGCATAGTCGATATATTTCCACGCGGCTTCCTTGTGTTCGGATGTCGAGCTGATCGCCAGCGACGAGCCGCCGAGATTGGCCGCGTGCGGACCATCAGGCGTCAGGCTTGGCATCAGATAGACACCCCATTTGCCGGAGAGATCGGGAGAGCCGGAGCGGATCGTACCCTCATACCAGGCGCCATACATCTGGCTCGCGGCCTTGCCGGCCGTGTTGGCCTGGATCTTCTCATCCCAAATTGCCGCCGTGATAATGCCAGCGTCTTTCATCTCCTTGACCTTTTCAAGGGTCGCAACACAGGCGGGCTGGTTGATGGTGATGTTCTGGCCAT
This sequence comes from Agrobacterium sp. DKPNP3, assembly GCF_052686535.1. Classification (NCBI taxonomy): domain Bacteria; kingdom Pseudomonadati; phylum Pseudomonadota; class Alphaproteobacteria; order Hyphomicrobiales; family Rhizobiaceae; genus Agrobacterium; species Agrobacterium sp. DKPNP3. The sequence continues at coordinate 13,324 of NZ_JBQYSN010000105.1, forward strand.
CGGTCGAAAAGTAACCGCATCCCTGCTCATTGGCGATCATACGGAACCATTCGCTATCGCCGTTGAAATCGGCCTGTGCCATGACGGTGCCGGGATTTGCGGCCATGACCTTCTTGCCGGCAGCGATGAAATCATCCCAGCTCTTGATGGTGGCCGGATCGACGCCTGCCTTCTTATAGAAGTCCCGGCGATAAAAGACCGCCACCGGACCGGAATCCCACGGAACGGCATAGGCGACACCGTCAACCTCAAGTTCGGTGCGCTTAAAGTCAGGGAAAAGCGCCTGTTTCTCAGGCGTATAGCCAAGCTCGGTCAGATTGGCGAAACAATCGGGAAAGCGGCTCCAGAACAGTTCCGCTTCGAAATTCTCGATCGTGACGATATCCGGAAGACCATCTCCGCCGGCTGCGCATGCCGCCAGCGTCTTGTCAAAAACCTGATTGTTTCCAAGGTCTTCAACAACGATCTTGATATCAGGATTCTGCTTGTTGAAGCCTTCCACCGTGGATTTCAACGCGGAAGCCGCGACATTCCAACTCCAGATGGTGACGGTCTCGGTTTGCGCGAAAGCGGGTGCTGCAAGAAGCAGCAGGGCCGTAGACGCGCCAAGAAATTTAAAGCACATTGAAAACCTCCCTTTTTCAATTGCTGTTCTTCAGCGAACATAGGCACATTAGCGAGGGCAGGAAATCTGTCTCGTAAAACGGGAACATCGATTTGGCGAAAAGTAAGATTGCCGAAAGAGCCTTCTACCAGCCGGGCGCCAGCAGCATCGAAGGCATGCCGACCACGCTTCAACTCTTCCATAATCATCCACCCATCATGCTCCGGCCGCACTGGCATGCGCAAGTGGAGGTGAATTATATCATGTCAGGATCGGTGCATTACCGCATGGGCGATCACGACCTGTCGCTTGACGCCGGGCAGATGTGCATCTTCTGGGGCGGCCAGCCGCACCAGATGGACCGCTCCTCGGACGATTCCTTTTACGCTGGCGCGCATCTGCCGCTTGTGCACTTCTTCCGGATGCGCCTGCCGACCGCCGTTTCCAGCCAGTTGATGGGCGGCGCGACGATGGTCAGCGCCGAAACCGACGGGGCCGATCCGGAAAATTTCGGCCGCTGGTTCCGCTATGCAACATCAGGTAACCCCGCGAAAGCACAGCATGCCGTGGAGGAATTGCTGCTCAGGGTGGAGCGCATGTTCCTTGAACCCTATTCCGTTATTTCCTCCGCCTCTTCTGGAAAAAGCAGAGAGGATGATGGCACGGCGCCCTCCATCAGCGTCGTGCGCATGTGCGACTTCATTGCCGCCAACTTTCTCGAGGACATCGACGCGACCGATATTGCCCGCGCCGCCTCGCTTCATCCGAAATATGCAATGAACCTTTTCCGCAAATCCACCGGCATGACGCTTATCAAATATCTGACGCTGCTCAGACTTTCCCGCGCGCAGGCGATGCTGATGACCGGCAAGGACAACATCCTGCAGATCGCGATGGAAAGCGGCTTCGGTTCGGTCAGCGCGTTCAATAAGGCATTTCGCCAGATATCAGGCATGTCTCCCTCCGATTTCCGCCGCGACACGCGGTCGGTGGCGGCTTAATCGACGGCATCCTCTTGGAGGGAAGTCGCACCATTGCGCTGCCTCGCGGCCTGCCGATAGGCGCGTGGCGAACTGCCCAGCATGCGCCGGAACATGGTGGTGAAAGCCGGAATGTTTTCATAACCGGCATCCAGCGCCACATTGGTCACCGCCTCTCCCGCCGCAAGCCTCGGCAGCGAGGCGAAGATACACGCCTGCTGGCGCCAGGTGACGAAGCTGACGCCCAACTCCTTGCGAAACAGACGCGTGAAGGAGCGTCGGCTGATGCCCATGGCCGCCGCCCAATCGTCGATCTCCACCCGCGCCACGGGCCTGTTGAGGAACTCCCGACAAAGCGCCGCCAGCCGCTGGTTGTCCGGAAAGGGCAGACCCAGCGGACGTTCCGGCAGCCGATTCACTTCATCCAGCAAAAGAGCACGCACCAGCCCCTGCCTGTGAAACGCCGAGGGCTGATGCTCTTCCGCCAGCAATTCGGAAATAAGGCTCGAGGCCAGATCGGTTATTTCCACGACCCTTGGAGACGTAGCCTGGAAGAGATCAGGATGCACATAGATGGAGTGCATCTCCACATTGGATATGACTTCGGCCTCGTGTTGCAGACCCGCAGGAATGAGGAGACCATGACCTGGCGGTATCATCCAGCGTCCATCCGCGGTGCTGACCAGCACCACACCCCGGCGCGCGCACCATATCTGCACACGGCTATGGTTATGGGGTGGTGTGCGATGCCCCGTCGGATAGATGCGATGAAGCGCCAGCACCGGCTCGTTGGTGCCGTCGATCAGTTTCAAGCTACGCTCATGCTCTTCGAGCGCCAGCATCGCCTGACGCGATTTGATTTTTGCCATATGGCCCACTCACAAAGAAAATCGTCCAGAACACAAATGCAGGCCAGACACAATATGAATAAAAGCGGGAGCAAATAAAGACATGTTTTCCGCGCCATCAGCGGGGATCTGAAGAGGACTTACCATGGCCACCGTCACCAGCACCGGGTTCAACCCGCAACGCACGGCGTTTTCAATCATCGCAGCCGCTAGCTTCTGCCACATGCTGAACGACATCATGCAATCACTGCTGACGTCGCTCTATCCGCTGTTGAAGGCGAACTACGCGCTCGACTTCATGCAGATCGGCCTCCTCACGTTCGCCTTTCAGGTGACCGCGTCGCTGCTCCAGCCGGTCGTTGGCATGGTGACCGACCGCTGGCCGATGCCCTTCTCCCTGCCCGTCGCCATGCTCTCCACCTGTGCCGGCCTCATTACCCTTGCCTTCGCTCACAGCTTCGTGGTTCTTGTTCTCGGTGCATGCCTGATTGGCGTCGGTTCGGCGATCTTCCATCCGGAAGCCTCTCGCGTAGCCCGTCTGGCGTCCGGCGGGCGTCACGGCCTTGCGCAGTCGTTTTTCCAGGTTGGCGGGAACACGGGCACGGCCATCGGCCCGCTGCTCGCCGCTTTCATCGTCATCCCGTTTGGCCAGACGAGCCTCAGCTGGTTCTCACTGATCGCGCTGCTCGGCTTC
>NZ_JBQYSN010000106.1:0-16197 GCF_052686535.1 Agrobacterium sp. DKPNP3
CGAAATGCCAGACTGACTGGAAAGCTCCACCCGCGCGCCTTCCGGCGGGTAGACGATGCGGGGTGCGCTCTCTCGCCTTGACGCCGACAGCAACCCGCTTGCCGTGGTCGTGAAACGGCGCTGGTTGGCTGGAAGGTCCGCCACCGAAAGGCGCGCCACGCCCGATGGCGCCGCAGGCATGGGCGTGATGGCGACGCCGGATTTCGCGAAAGCGTCGAACAGGATCGGCGCTGCCGTCGCATAGCCGGCAATCCCGGGGACGGAACCATTATCGGCGCGGCCAACCCACACACCGATGACATGTCGCCCGTCGTAACCCACCGACCAGGCATCGCGATAGCCATAGCTGGTGCCGGTCTTATAGCCGATGCCCCGCTGCTTCATCCCAAGCGGCGGCAACACGCCGGAGAGCGTGTCAGAGATATTCCAGATGGCGGCATCCGAAAACAGCCGGTCGCCCTCCATCCGTTCAGGCGAGGAACGTATGCCGTCTCCAAGACGAACCGGCTCCCCGCCACCGGCGAGCCCGGCGTAAAGCTGGACCAGATCAACCAGAGAAATCCCTGCGCCACCGAGTGCGATGGCAAGGCCCGGCGCTTCATTGACGGGAAGCACAAGCTTGACACCCGCCCGCCGGAACCGGACCATCATCGCAGCCGGGCTGACCGCATCCAAAAGCTTGACTGCCGGGACGTTGAGCGACAGTTGCAGCGCTTGGCGGATGCTGACATCGCCTTGATAATGCATGTCGAAATTGCGTGGCCGGTAACCTGAAAAATCTGCAGGCCGATCTTCAATAATGGTTTCCTGTCCGACAAGGCCGTCTTCAAAGGCGAGCCCGTAGATAAAGGGCTTGAGCGTCGAACCTGGTGAGCGGATGGCGCGGCTCATCTCCACGAAGCCGCGTCTTGCCGTATCGAGATAGTCCGCGGAGCCAACTTCTGCCAGAATATCGCCGGTCTGTGCATCCGCCATCACGATGGCAACAGAGACCTTGTCACCGATTTTTTCGGCCGCATGCCGGGCAACAGCTTCCAACTCCCGCTGAATCGTCAAATTGAGCGTCGAACGGACATTGGCAGCATTTGGATACCGGGCGCGGGCGGCGACGGCCATATGTGGCGCAAAGGCGGGCAAGTCCTGCCGGTTCAGAGGCACTGCCGCGGTTGAAGCTCGCTCCGCCTCTCCCTCTCCCACCACGCGCTCCACAGCAAGCCGTTGCAGGACCCGTTCGCGCGCCTGTTTCGCCGCGTCCGGAAAACGGTCCGGGCGGCGTTTTTCCGGCAATTGCGGTAGCGCTACCAGAAGCGCCGCTTGCGCCGTGTCCAGCCGGGTCGGCTCCTTGCCGAACCAGGCGAGGCTTGCAGCTCTAACCCCCTCAAGATTACCGCCATAAGGGGCAATATTCAGATAGAGATCAAGTATCTCGGCCTTATTAAGCCTTCTCTCGATCTGGAGTGCGCGCGCGGCTTGCAGCAATTTCGCTGAAAAAGATCGGTCGGCGCGCGGCTCGATCAGCCGCGCCACCTGCATGGACAGCGTCGAGGCGCCGGAGACGATCCGCCCGTTGCTCGCCAGTTGCCAGGCGGAGCGCAACAATGCCCAGGGGTCGACGCCGTGATGATCGTAAAAGCGCTGGTCTTCGTAGGCGACCAGCATTCGCAGGAATTGCGGATCGACATCGCCGGCCGTGGTCCTCAACCGCCAGCGGCCATCCGGTGTCGCGAAGGCGCGCAACAGTTTACCGTCGCGGTCCAGCACCTCGAAGGATCGCTGCCCTGCGGCCTGCAACGGCGGCGGATAGGCCTTGTCGAGCGCATCAAGGCCGAAGGCCGCGCCGCCGATAAGCAGCGCGGCCGTAACGATGCCGACGATAACAGCCTTTTTCCGCCTCATGGGGTTGCCGAGCGCACCTCCATGCGGCCGGTTGCCGTGCGGGCGGCGAATTGCGGCCGGTACATATCCTCAACCGAGGCTGCCGGATGGTCATAGGTGCCGGGGGTGACGGCGCGAACCACATAAGCAAGAGCAATCTCCGAACTGTCGCCGGCCGAGCGATCAAAGGCCGCGACGAAACGGTCGTAGCGGAATTCGGTATGCGCCGCTTCCGTTTCCGGCAACCAGTCGAAATTCGAAAGCGCCGCCGAATTGACGAGGCTCGGATTGTCGATTTCGAAACCGGAAGGCAAAAGATCGGTCACCAGAATACGCGACTGCCAGTTATTTTGCGGCACCACGTTGAGCACCACCACATAACGCTCGTTCTGCGTGACCTCGCTCGGGTTCACCTCTTCACCATCCATGGAATAATAGGTGCGGGTGATGGTGAAGCCTTCGCCGCCGGCGGCAAGCGGCTGCGCCGGGGGCGCCACGGTGGTGACAACAGCCGTGACCGGATCGGCCGAGGCATTGGCGATCTTCAAGGGAGCCGCCAGCAATTCATCGCCGCTCATCCGCTTACCGAAACCGCCGGTCTGCAGATCGCCGTTCACATCCAGACGGATATCCTTGTCCTCGCCTTTGACGGCGCGGGCGGCCAGCAGCATCCATGCCTGTTCCTGGGTGCTGGTATAGGGCTTCTTTTCCCACTCTTTGGCCACGGCACCTGCAAGCTGCGGCACGACGGCCGGAACAGGACGGCTTTCAGCCGCAAGCGCCAGCGTTGCCGCACCATCACGCAGGGCAGAACCATAATCGGCGCGGGCGAAGCTGACATTGGTTGCACGGCTTGCCATATCGAGCGAAGCGCCGAACACACTCTTCGAACGGGTCTGGTCGCCATAAAGCGAAAGGGCAGCGGCAACCTGCGCCTTGGCAAGCGGCGTCGGGAAATCCGCAAGCGCCGTATCGGCGTAATAACGCAGATCGTTGATCGCCGCCTTGCGGTTGCGCGCCAGCACATAAAGCGAATAGGCGATCTCGTTGCCGCGATCCTTGACATTGCTGTCATAGGAAAGACCGTTCTGCAGGTTGTTCAGCGCCTGCACCATGGCCGCTTCGGGAACATCGTAACTCTGCTCACGCGCTCTTGTCAGGAAGTCGGTGATATAGGCATCGAGCCACAGATCGCCGTACCCTGGCGACCAGAGGCCGAAACTGCCGGAGCTCGACTGGAAGGACAGCACGCGGTAAATCGCCTCCTGCACCCGCTTCCGGGTATCGGGATCCTCGGCCATGCCGCTGTCCTTCGTCAGTTCCGAGACATAGAGCAGCGGCAACGCGCGGCTTGTCGTCTGCTCGGCGCAGCCATAAGGATATTTATCCAGCATCATCACCAGCGCCGGAATATCGAAGGCCGGCGAGCGCGTGACGTTGATGGCGACGGAGGAACCGAGCAGCATGCTGTCGGCCAGAAGATCACCGTTAATCGTCAGGCTGCTGTTCGGCGCGATCTTGATTTCGCGTCGCGTGGTCACCGGCAGAACGGCCGGGCGGACCGGAACATTCAGCACCTGCTCCAGCGAAACGCCTGATGCATTGGAAACCTTGATGGTGATCGCACCGTTGCCGGGCTGTTCACCCGTCAGCGGAACGGTGAGCGACGACTTGCCGCCTTTTTGAAGCGCCAATGTCTGCGACATCTCGCCCTGATCAACCGTCAAGGCCGTATTGCTCGTCACATCCAGTCGGTAATCACCGGCCTCGCCATCTGTATTGGCGATATCGAGCCGCAATTGCGAGACATCGCCGGGGGCGAGGAATTTCGGCGCGCTGGCGGTCACGACGACAGGATCGCGAATGATGGTATCGGAGACCGCATGGCCAACACCCGTCTTCGTCCAGGCCACAGCCATGATGCGCGCTGTGCCGTTGAACTGCGGAATATCGAAACTGACAGTCGCCTTGCCGCTAGCGTCAAGTTCGACCGGGCCGGCAAAGAAGGCCACCAGCTTTTCGGTGGGCGGGCTGCCCTGAAGGGCTGCCTGCGCCCCGTCACCACCGGTGCGCAGCCGGCCGGTGGCGCCAAGCGAGCCGTCGATCAGGCGGCCATAAAGGTCGCGGATTTCAAGCCCCAGCCGACGCTGGCCGAAATACCATTCATCCGGCTTCGGCGGCTCATAGCGGGTGAGGTTCAGGATGCCGACATCCACGGCCGCAACGATGGCATAGGCTTTCTCACCGACGCCAGCACCGGCGACGGTGATCGGAATTTCAAGCTGCTGGCGCGGCAGCGTCTTCTGCGGCGCGCCGAGCGTGACAGCAAGCTTGCGCTCGGCCGGATCGACGGCAAGCCACTTGATGCCGATGGCGCGCATCGGCATACGGCTTTCCTGCGCATCGCCGGGCCGGAACAGCGTCGCCGTCACATAAGCGCCCGCCCCCCATTCCTCGGTGACCGGAATGTCGATCTCGCCACCATTCTCACCAATCTCGGCGTTCTGAACGGAAATCAGCTTCTCGGAACCGGACGTGATCATCAACTCGCCGGCAAAACGTGAGGATACCTTGAGTTTCGCCGTATCGCCGATCTTGTAGCTCTGTTTGTCGAGAGCGATTTCCAGCGCATCCGGCGTTTCCGTCGAGCTTGCCTCCACATAGAAACCGGCATCGAATTCGACGCTCGAAACGGGTGCGCCGTTACCCGCGCCTTCCACTTCCAGCCGGTAACGGCCCCAGGTGACGGGAACGGAAATCTCGCCGCCACTGGCATCGACGGACAAGGTGCCAGTTTCCTGCTGCTTCGTATATTCCACCGGTTCATAACGCCAGGAGTTGCCCTGACGATACCATTGATAGTTCCGCTCGACCTTGATGAGCTTCCAGGTGAGACCGTTCATCGCCTGTTTCTCACCATCGGCGCTGACGCCGATGATATGGAAACGACCGACGGAATTCTGGGCGAGATCGCCTGAGAATTGCGGCTTGATGCCGATGAGAGAGGATTCCGACTTGATAGGCAGCGTCAGCGAACGCTCGACGGCACGGCCGCCAGCCTCCTGCATGCGCACAGTGATATTGGCGGAAAGAAGCTGCGTGGTTGAGGGCAGATCGGTCAGATCGACGTTAAAGCTCGCCTTGCCCTCTTCGTCCAACACTGGCAGATCGGCAAGCGTGGTGCGGTTTTCCTCTTCGCTCTCCTCATCCGCCAGACCGAAGAAGTAGCCCTCGAAATCGGCACTGGTGCGCGTCGGCTTGATGGCGATCTCGCCTTCCAGCGTCAGACCGGCCGCCGGGGCGCCATAGAGATAGCGGCCATCGACATCGATTGCCGTTTCCGCGCCCGGATCGATCTCCTTTGCCTTGCTCGAAAGGTCGAATTCGGTGCGATCAGGCACGAAATCATCAACGAGGAAGCTCTTTTCGCTGATCGCAGCCGTCTTCGGGTCGGTATGGATGCGCAATGTCCAGGTGCCGCGCATGGCATTTGCCTGTAACGGCAGATCGACCGCATGACCGCCAAGCGCCTTCCCATCGCTGACGAAGCGGCGGTCTTCCACCCCGTCAGGGCGTGAGAAGATGAAAGTGAGTGGTAGATCCTCGATTGCCTTGCCATCGACATCACGGGCAAGCGCTGCGGCATGTACGGTCTCGCCGGCGCGGTAGATACCGCGTTCCGTCCAACTGAAAACGTCGATGGCACCGGGTGCTGCACGTCCCGTCACGCCGCGATCCGAAAGATCGAAGCCGGCGCGGGTCATATCAAGGAACACGTAGTCCTTATCGCCGTTGCGCGCCGTCAAGATAGCGGGCGCCTGGGCCGCCGTGCCGCGCATCAGGCCGGCAGAAAAGACGGCGCGGCCATCCGCATCGGTCTTCGCGGTACCCAACACTTCGTTGTTTTTGGCAAGCAACTGCAAATCCACGTCGGCAAGCGGCTTGGCGCTGCCGAGTGCGCGCACGAACACGTTCAAACCGTCGGTTCCGGCATAGGTGGTGATGCCGGTATCGGACACCAGGAACCATTGCGTGGCGCGGGAATCCCATGTTTCCGGCGCCGTGCCAGGCGGAACGGCGGTCAGTACATAGATGCCGGGTTTGCGCTCCGGCAGGGCTTCATCCACCGGGAAGCTCGTCACCACATCCTTGTTGAGGTCGGGCTGGATATCGATCGAGCCCTGCCAGACGAGTTCGCCAATCTCATTTTCAATACGGTCGGCGTTGTAACCGTCCATTTGTGTCAAAAACTGAGAATTGGTCAGAAGCGCTGTGATGTTGCGGTCGCCAACGCGGTAGAGCTTCAGGTCTGCCTTGTCGGCATTAACGGAAACGATCGGAATCCCACGGCGCGCCGTACCCGGCAGCACGAAGTTTTCCCCGGTGAACCGCACAGTGGCGCTCCGGTCACGCACATAGATATCAAGATCAACCTTCTTTTCCAGCGGCTCTTCCACCGAGGACGGCAGGCCGGCGCGCAACGCGATCTTGTAGCGTTGGCCGTGGGTGAGGCCTTCGACGCAGATCTCACTGCCCTTCGCTTCGATGGCCTTGGGAGCGGCGCCGTCCAGCGTGATGAAGGAGGAATAATCGACACCGTTCTTCACCAGCGGTTCGGAAAACTGGACGCAGGCCCGCGGGCTTACGCTATCCGTATCCACCGTGTTGTTGATGACGCGGAAACCCTGACGCGTGCGCAGGTCGGCATAGGCCGCCTTTATCTGCGCATTATCCGTGAGCGCAAGGCTCTCCTTATAGGCATTGAGCGCCGCGCGATAATTCTGGGTTCTTTCAAAAGCCTTCGCCAGCCTATTCAAGGCTTCAGTGCGGGCCCCCACCGTGCGGCTCAGTTGATACGCATTGATGGCGGCGGAAGCGGCCTGTCCGGCAATAGAATAATTGTCGGTGACTTGCGCGGCCTTTTCGGAAAGCTCCGCCCAAAGTGCGCCGTCATCAGGTGTGATGGCGAGCGCCTGCTTATAAGTGGTGACTGCATCCGGAATATTGCCAGCGGCAGCCTGTTGCCGTGCTGTTTCGACAAGTGTTTCCACGCCCTGCTGCGCCTCAGCCTCATCGACAGCAAGACCCGCTTTTAGCCGGCGCGCTTCCTGCTGCAGGCTGTCAGTGACGAATGACAGGCGCTGCGGCGCGCCGATATCTGGCTCTGTAGCCACTTCGACAATCTTGCCGGCGACAGCGCCCGGGAAGGCGTTCAGCTGATTGAAATCCGATTTGAGGAAGCACCATTTCACCTTTGGATTGTAGGTGAAGGCCTTGCAGGACGCGTCGCCCACGCAAATCTCACCGCACTGCTCCAACGAGACGTTCTGCTCGGTTCGCAGATCGAAGCCGAAATAATCGCCATTCTGAGTCGTAACCACCTTCCGCGAAGGTTCTGCTGCCGTGACTGGCGAAAAAATGAGGGCAGTCGAGACCGCAACCAACGAAATCCGGACGAGCGCGCGCAACGACATCAATATCCTCCCGCATCAGATATGTCGGGCGGAACTCTGGTCAAATCCACGCATGGTTGTCAACGCATCTTCGTTAATTAGCGACAGGCAATACGCACGGACGCATAGCTTTGCGCCCCTAGTCCTCGATTTTGCGCGCTTCCGAGATCAGCATGATCGGCACCCCGTCACGGATCGGATAAGCAAGCCTTGCGCTTTCGGAGATGAGTTCGTTTCGAGCGCGATCATAGGAAAGACGGCCCTTGGTCAAAGGGCACACCAGAAGTTCCAAAAGCTTCGGATCGACATTGCTTAACCGGTCGTCCATGGCACCCGATCCTATTGCAGCACCGTTCCGCCCTCGCCAGAGCCCTGAGCAAGGACAATCTCGGTAATGGCAATCAGCGTTTCGGCGCGTGTCTTAAGATCGGGCGCTTCCAGAAGGGCTTGTTTTTCGGCCGGTCCGAACGGAGACATCATGGAAAGCGAATTGACAAGGACGCGGTTTCCCGCCCGCTCAACGCTCTCCCAGTCTGCCTCCAGCTGATTGGCATCGAGGAACGCGCGGAAAACCCGCAGCAGATTCTCCCGGTCGACAGCCTCCTCGTCATATTCACCCGAAAGATCGGCGATGAAAGGCGCCTGCCGGAAGCTGCGATAGGGCTCAGCCGATGGCATTTCTTCCAAAAGACGGAAGCGGCATACACCCGTCAGCGAGATGATATAACGGCCATCACCTGTTTCAGAAAATGACGTGATGCGACCGAGGCAACCGACCGCGCTCAGCGGCCCACCCTCAAGTCCCGACTCGATAACGTGCAGCGCCGGCTGCACCATGCCTATGAGGCGGTGGGTCGCAAGGGCCGTGTCGATCATGGCAAGATAGCGCGGCTCAAAAATATTGAGCGGAAGATGGCCCTCCGGCAGCAGCAGTGCGCCGGGCAGCGGAAAGACCGGCACGGTCTCGGGCAAGTCATCGTTCTTCACATATCTCGCATTTCCGACATGCATGGGATCAAGCCCCCTGTTCACTGCTGCCCGGACTGCGGCAGAGCCGCCACGTCCGGGATACGTCCGTTTTACGAAAACAGTATCGCCGAAAGCTTCCTGCGGCCTGCAACCGTTGCGGGATCCTTGAAGCCCCAGGCCTCGAAAAACTCCAGGAGCTGGCGGCGCGCGCCGTCATCATCGAAGGTGCGGTCCTTGCGCATGACGTAAAGCAGATGGTCGGCCGCCTCATCACGCCGTCCCTGTGCGTTCAGGACCTTGGCAAGTTTCACGCGCGCCTCGTGATCATCGGGATTTTGCGCGAGATCACGTTCGAGCGCGACCGGATCGCCAATTTTACGAGCCTCCTCATATTGCGATATCTTTTTAGAAACGAGCTGAATGGCGGCATCATCATTGAGTTCGGCGGGAAGAGAAGAAAGCAGCTCGCTCGCCCGCTCATATTGCCCGGCGGCGATCATGCATTCGGCGATACCGGCGATCGCTGCGGGGTTTTCCGGGTCGGCCTGCATGACGGCACCGAAGATCTGTGCGGCGCCATTGAAATCACCATCGGCGAGAAGCTGCTTCGCCTCGGTCAGAGCCGCCTCGATTTCAGCCTTCGGATCACCCGCATCCGGACCGGCAAGCTTGTCGATAAACTGCTTGATCTGGCTTTCCGGTACCGCACCCATGAAGCCATCTACCGGCCGACCATCGACAAAAGCAACGATCGCGGGAATGGATTGAATACCCAGCTGGCCGGGAATGGACGGATGATCGTCAATGTTCAGCTTCACAAGCTTAACACGACCGTTAGCCTCATTGACCACCTTTTCGAGGGTCGGCGTCAGTTGCTTGCAAGGTCCACACCAGGGCGCCCAGAAATCCACCAGAACCGGCTGGCGGCGCGATTCTTCCATGACGTCCTTGGAAAACCCAGCCGTCGTGGTGTCCTTGATGTGGCCGGAGGAAGCGCCGTTCAGTTCGCCATTGTGATGGACACTCGCGGTCATCTGCCCGCCATAAGAACCGCCGTAAGGATTATTGTCGCCGCTCATGCCGGCCTCCCGAAAACTCTGTCATCTGTCTTGCTCGAAGCAAAGATCGTATCTCACTCGCTGACTTTCAAGACAAGCGGCGTGTGCCCGGTCGCCTCAAGAAAGCGAATGAGATCCTTTGACGCGATTGTTGTGGTCTGGTCATTGGAAAGGGGATGGCCGTTGACCAACTCGTTTTTCAGTAGATCGCTGTCGAGCACGAAAGTTACCTGCCCGCCTGTGTCGTTTATCGCGCCGAAAACCGTTACCGATCCCGGCACGACCCCCAGATATTCGAGCATTTTTTCCGGCCGACCGAAGGAAACCCGGCTTGCCGCACCAATGACCTTGTGAACGCTTTTGAGATCGACGGCCGCATTTTCCTCCACGGTCAGCACGAAATACTGATCCTTTTTGTCTTTTACGAAGAGGTTCTTCGTGTGGCCGCCGGGAATGAGATCGCGCAACGACTGGGATTCCGCGACAGTAAACACAGGCTCATGCTTCCTGGTGGTGTGGGAAATGCCGAGCCCGTCCAGAAACTCGAACAGCTCCTTCGCAGTTTTCTGAGAATTTTCCGCCATAGTTTATCGCATGCCCCTGCCGATGATGTTGTCACTCCTTTCTGATTAAGGCGGCAACACACCATTGGCAACGCAGGAATATTGGCCAGAATGAAAAAATATCAATCATTTCCGCCGCTTGTCGCATTCACGAGAGAAATTTTCGCGTTTTTGTCATTTCCCTGTTGCATTCCAAAATCGATTGAGCGATATAGCGCCCGTCGCCACTTGGTGGCCCACGGTTCAGCCAACTACCCCGGACCGGTGGATTTGAGCGGGTGTAGCTCAGGGGTAGAGCACAACCTTGCCAAGGTTGGGGTCGAGGGTTCAAATCCCTTCGCCCGCTCCAAATTTCCCTAAACTCTTGGACAGTACATGCTCTATATTGTGCTATCTTCTTAGCGCATGATGTCGCATCATTCCCGGAATGTCCTTTACCGCGCCACTGAAATCTCAAAAATTCTTGGGCAGGCGGAACTTCTGGCCAACATAACAGTTATCTCCGCGAGGCTCCTAACCTCAGTTCCCCTCGATTGCCCGCCGTGAGCGGGCATTTTTTTGTGTGAACATCTTGCCGCCCCCGGGAGGATCGGCACGTGAAGAGCTCACGGCGCTCCTGCTCTCCAATAGCTCGACAATGGGAGCAGCCCGCGCAACAATACACAGCCTTGATCTTGCCATAATTAATTCAATGTGCTTTTGTGCAGGCGCCCTTGTGGGAGGGGGTAAAGGTTGAGACCCGCTTGTTGCAGTTTTGCAGTGAGCGGGTTTCCCTTTTTCTGGGCCGGTGCCAAGCGCGCTTTAGCGAATTGGATTTCCGGCTCTTGCCCCAAACGCGAGGAAGATGACAATGCGTCGGCGGCCTGGGGTTAACCAGTCTACCTGCGTCCCTTTCCATTTCGATGGACTACGGCGTCACAACAGGCGGGCATGGAACTCGGCTACCCCACGGAAACGCGCGCGCGGGTCAAATTCATCCCCACTTGAACATTGCCGGACTTTCATTTGCAAGATCAAGCGGACTTGATTAGACGAATCCCTCTATATCGTGAGAACGGCGACTTAATTTCGCCATCACGCCTGCCTTTTTGAAAACCCATCCGGGAAATCTGCTTCTTCATGAAGTTCGAGGAACAACAACATGGCCAACGCGACCACCGCCGACAATAGCCGCACGCTTGCTGCTCTTGGTGTTACGGCGGGAATGATTTTCACCGTGGGCTCCGCCCTCGGCTTTCAGCATATCGGCGGTTACACACCCTGCGCGCTCTGCCTGTTGCAGCGGGATCCCTATTATTACGCCATTCCGCTCGGCATACTCGCGATTGCGACCAGCGTTTTCAAGTTACCGGTTCAGATTACCCGGCTGCTTCTGGCGCTTATCGGCGTGACGATGCTGATTGGGGCGGGGCTCGGCGTCTATCATGCCGGCGTGGAATGGGGCTTCTGGGCGGGCCCCGTCACCTGCGCGACCGGCGCGCCTTCCATCACGACCAACGCCGGCGATCTCCTCGGCAATCTGAACGCCATCAAGGCACCTTCCTGCAACGACGCGGCCTTGCGCGTGCTCGGCCTTTCCTTTGCTGGCTGGAACGTCATCGCAAGTGTCGCACTCGCGGCGATCGCTTTTTATGGCGCGAGCCGTAAAAGCCGTTAGGCGGAAAACCGTGTGCAGTCCTGAAGGGATCAGGGCTGCAGCTCGGTGTCCCAGTAAAGATAGTCCATCCAGCTTTCGTGCAGATAGTTAGGCGGGAAGAGCCGCCCATTATTGTGCAGATCCTGAACCGTGGGCTGGAAGGGCTTCTGCGACGGGAACATGCCCGCCTGTTTGGGAAGCTTACTGCCTTTTTTCAGATTGCAGGGAGAGCACGCCGCAACGACGTTGTGCCAGGTCGTTTCACCGCCATGCGCGCGGGGAATCACATGATCGAAGGTCAAGTCGTCCCGCGCACCACAATACTGGCACTCAAACTTGTCCCGAAGGAAGACGTTGAAGCGCGTAAAGGCAGGATTGCGGGTGGGCTGCACGTAGGTCTTGAGGCTGACCACACTCGGCAGCCGCATGGAAAAGCTGGGCGATGATACCGCGTGATCATATTCTGCAATGATGTTCACGCGGTCTAGAAAGACAGCCTTGATCGCGTCCTGCCAGGACCATAACGACAAGGGATAATAACTCAGCGGCCTATAGTCCGCGTTCAAAACGAGCGCCGGCAGGGCCTGTGGTGAAACTGCAATCGTCAAGGGCTTCTCCTGAGCGATTCGGCATCTGCACTTGTATATTAGGTCCGTTGTTACAGGATTGTGAAGCCTATAAATGCAGCGGCAAAGAGCTTAATTTTCAAGCCCGGAAAAGACCGTTTTATCATCCCTGACGCTCAGACGGCACAGTGGCGCCGCGTGGCGAAAATGACGCCGCTCGCTGACGCGGCCGGGAGGCGCTTCGGCCCGATCAAGGCAGAAAACATTCTCGCACCGGATGCACGATCGGTGATAGGATAATCGCCGACGGACACGGCTACTCTCATGCCAGGGCGCCATGGCAAATGTGCGGCGACATCATCCATTATTTTTCAGCCGGAAAGACCTTTGGCCGGAAGCGGAAGCGCCCTCCAAAATTCTTGACCTTGTGAAGAGGAGACAGTAACCGCAACTATGCCCAAGGTGCTGAACTGGATAAGCGGCCGTAAACAACCAGCCCTCCGCGACGACCGGAGGCGGCGCAGGATTGATCTTGGCGACAGGCCGATCTCCTTCCCGATCTATGCGATCGGTGACATCCATGGCAGTCTCGACCTCCTGTTGCAGGCGGAACGAAGGATCCTTACCGATATGGGGCCCGCCCCCTCCCCGGCGCTGATGGTTCTCCTTGGCGACTATGTCGACCGCGGACGCGATTCACGGGGCGTTCTGGAACACTTGCTGCAACCGCCACCAGCGCCGCTTCGCCGCATCGCACTTTGCGGCAACCACGAGCAGCTTTTCCACGACTTCCTCGATAATCCGCAGGAGAATTTGAAGTGGCTCGACCTCGGTGGCCGAGAAACGCTTTTGTCCTATGGGATCGACATCGGCCACTTCATGCAAAAAGGCCGCCTTCGGCTACAACCGCTCAAGGATGCACTGTTGGGCGCCATCCCGCAGACCCACCGCCGGCTTCTGGCCAGCCTGCCGGTCTATACACGGATAGGCTCCTATATCTTCGTCCATGCGGGCTTCAGACCGGCGGTGCCGCTGGAGGCGCAGACTGATGAAGACATGCTCTGGATCAGGGAGCCCTTCCTGTCGCAGGGTGCAGGGCTGGACCTCGTTGTCATCCACGGCCACACGCCGGTCACTGAGCCTGAGGCCGGCCCGCAACGCATCGGTATCGACACGCATGCTTTCAAAACGGGCAGGCTGACGGTTCTTAGAGTGTCTGACCAAGGTCTGCACCTGATCGGCTAGGCGATCAGCGCCTAGCGCCTATTGGACACTGTCCTGCATTACCCGTTACTCGACCGCGAGGATTTCGATCTCCCGGCCAGCCACGATAACGACATCACCGGCCGTTTTACCCGTCAACGCCCTTGCGACAGGTGACACGTAGGACATGGTCCCCGCAGCGGGATCCGCCTCGTCTTCTCCGACGATACGAAACCTCTGCGTTCGCCCGTCATCGCGGCTGAATGTCACAAGGCTACCGAAGGCAACGATCCCGTTTGACGGCGGGTCGGGCATCAGCTGCGCAGTGCGAAGGCGTTCAGACAGGTATCGCAGATCACGCAACGGGCTCGCCAGAAGGCGCCGTCTTTCATTGACGTCGTCAGTGGCATTGGCGGCTTCACAGGCCTCACGCGCAAGCCGCAACTCCTCCTCCAGCGCCTTCAGCCCGGCCCGCGTCACCAGATTGGGGTGCGGCGAGATTGGTCGGTCCGGCAAAACGGTTTCGGCAGCGGTCTCCGCGCTGTCTTCCTTGGTAAAGGCTACGCTCAATCCAGACACTCCGTTTTCACGATATCACGCCTGCTCCCGGCCAGATCCGCCATGGCTTTCGGTTCCTAACAATATCAAGCGGCGTTTGTTCAAACCCAACATTTAACAGGTGAAACCGGTTGATGACAACGCTCACCTGTGGGCATTCCTTGCAACCACAGCGGAATATACCCCTTATATCTTAGCCTAACAGCAGGCTTTTTACCCTGTTAGGGTGTGCATCAGGAGGAGCGAGGACACACACGAACGGACAGGAGATTGGTCATGGCCCGGACAGTCGTGAATGCGCTTGGCGACACACTCTATTACAGCGG
Source organism: Agrobacterium sp. DKPNP3 (assembly GCF_052686535.1). Classification (NCBI taxonomy): domain Bacteria; kingdom Pseudomonadati; phylum Pseudomonadota; class Alphaproteobacteria; order Hyphomicrobiales; family Rhizobiaceae; genus Agrobacterium; species Agrobacterium sp. DKPNP3. Next base: position 14,208 of record NZ_JBQYSN010000106.1, read on the forward strand.
CAGCTCAACTGGATTTTTTTCCGCAACCGGCTCCGGTCCGCTGCTCAACGGGACTGCCGGCAATGATTCCATGTGGGGCGACAGCGCCGTCAATGTGACCATGGCAGGGGGGACTGGAGACGATATCTATTATCTCTACTCCGGCATCAACCGCGCGATCGAAAATGCCGGAGAGGGCGTCGACACCATCGATACCTGGATGAGCTATACCCTGCCTGAACATTTTGAAAACCTGCGGGTGACGGGCGATGGGCGATACGCTTTCGGCAATGCGCTCGACAATATCATCACCGGCGGATCGGGCAGCCAGACGATCGACGGCGGGGCGGGAAACGACGTGCTAATCGGGGGTGGCGGAGCCGATACCTTTGTTTTCACGAGCGGCAACGGAACCGATCTTATCTTGGATTTCAGCGCCAATGACACGATCCGTCTCAATGGCTACGGCGTCACATCGTTCGACCAGCTGGTCGCCAGCGCCACCCAGCAGGGTGATAACCTCTGGCTCAATTTTTCGAATGGTGAGGCTGTTGTTCTCGCAGGAACGACCATCAACGACCTTCACGCCGACCAGTTCGAACTCAGCCTCGACCGATCGGCGCTCAGCCAGACTTTCGCCGATGAATTCGATTCGCTATCGTTGCGTAGCGGCGGCCAGGGCAACTGGGACGCAAAATATTGGTGGGCGCCTGAAAAAGGAAGCTCGCTGACGACGAATGGCGAGGCACAATGGTACGTCAACCCCGGCTATGCCGGAACGTCGGCAGTGAACCCCTTCAGCGTCGAAAACGGTATCCTCACCATACATGCCGAAAAAACCGCACAATCGATCGCCGATGAAGTCGAAGGTTACGATTACACTTCGGGCATGCTGAACACTTATTCGTCGTTCAGCCAGACCTACGGCTACTTTGAAATCCGCGCCGATATGCCAACCGACCGGGGCGCCTGGCCGGCCTTCTGGCTTCTGCCGACGAATGGATCCTGGCCCCCGGAACTCGATGTCATCGAAATGCGCGGGCAGAACGCCAATACCCTCATCATGTCCACCCACTCCAACGCCGCCGGCGAGCCAACCTCGGTCATCAACAACGTCAGCGTGCCGAGCACAGAGGGCTTTCACACTTACGGCGTCCTGTGGGATGCCGAACACATCACGTGGTACTTCGACGATGTGGCGGTGGCACAGACGGACACCCCTGACGACATGCATGATCCCATGTACATGGTCGTCAACCTTGCGGTCGGTGGAATGGCAGGAACGCCGTCGGACACCGACTTCAGCGACGGGTCGCAGATGATGATCGATTACATCAGAGCCTATTCGCTCTCGGACTGGGCAGCGTAAAAAAACCAACCGAGCGGCATATTCAGATTCCCAGCCCCCAGCGAAGCGTTTTCCTGAGGAGAAGGCGGATGACATAAACCCCGGTACGGCCGAAGAAATCATGCACGTGGCGATGGCCGGCAACCGCAGCCACGGCTCGAAGCTGGTGACAGACATCAAGTCCGCGGTAAGCGGCTTCAAGGTAAGCGTGACTGAAGTCGCTCACAGCCACATCATTGCGTGCCTCGCAGCCTTCACCGTTCCTGCGACTTCTGAAGACGTATGACGATATTGGTGGGTGTCACCCCTTACTTTCGAATGGCCTGCTATGCCGATGCGGTTTCGATGGCATCTCGATCATAGCCAAATGCCACACCACGAAATGCCTAGCCGAGATTGTGGACCATGAAATAGATGAGTCCGCAATGTGCGATTGCCAATACGATCCAGCCCCATTTGGCGAGCCTGATATCGGCATCGATAACCGTATTGCGGATTTCTCTCGTGTTTGCCGCCAGTTCGGGCCCAGCAGACGGGGTCTGCTTGACCACTTCTTCCACAAGGTGGAGCCGGTCATGATGCGGAATTCGGGGCTGAAAATCCCTGGCGCTCGCCCCATCGGAAAGCGCGCCCTCGCCAGCCGTGGCGCTCGCCGCCACGAAC
>NZ_JBQYSN010000107.1:0-16015 GCF_052686535.1 Agrobacterium sp. DKPNP3
GCAGCCATGGAGCCGATCTGGTCGGTGCGTTCCTGGCCGGGAATGGCGACATCGAGGTTGCCAGCAGCCAGGCCTTCCATGGCAGATGTCATCTGCGTCACCGGGCGAACGATGAAGCGAGACAGAACTGTAGCGAGAAGGCCGATCATGATAGCTGCCGCCAGAATAGTGGCGATGGTCGCGGCCATGCGGAACTGCCCGATGGCGCCATAGGCAACATCCGAATCGACGACGAAGCCGAGATACCAGTCGACCGAAGGCAGGCCCGCAACCGGAATGAAGCTCGTGATCTTGCCCTTGCCGTCGATTTCGGTCTGGGAAATGGCGGAGGAAATTGCCGGCGTATTGACCTTGAAGAGATCGGTCAGCGGCTTGTCGACGAATTTTGCATCGGGGTGGATGAGGATCTTGCCGTCCTTGCTGACGAGGAAGGCATATCCGTCCTTGCCGGCATCCACGGACGTGATCATCTTGACCAGGGAGTCGAGCGAGAAATCGCTGCCTGTCACCCCGGCAAGCTTGCCGTTGACGGAGACCGGAATAGCGGCCGTGATGATGAGACCGCCGGTCGAGGCGTCATTATAGGGCTCGGTGAGAACAGTTTTTCCAGCCTTCACAGCATCCAGATACCACGGGCGTTTGCGCGGATCGTAACCCTCCGGCAGCGGTGTCTTGGGGAAGGTGGTGAAGGTGCCGGTCTCGGCATTGCCGAAATAGGTCGACATGAACTGCGCCGTCAGCACGTCGTTTTCCAGGAACGCCAGCTTGGCACCGTCTTCCGGAAGCTTGGCAAGCGTCTTTGCCACGGTCTCCGTCAGCATGATGCGGCCGTTCAACCAGTTGGCGATGCTTTGCGCTGCCTGCTTGCCGGAGGAATCAATATTGTCCGCCACGGCTTCGGTTGTTACCCGATGCTGCAGACTGTCGATATAATAAGAGAAGCCCGCAAAGGCAGCGACGACGAGAGATGACGCGGCAACAAGAATGCGCGTCATGAGATTTGTTTTCTTCGGCAAGCTACAGATCCTTGAAGCCGGATGTACCGATAAGGTCATCATGAACAGTGGTGGGGAAAACATGCCTGAAAGGCGGGAATATTCTGCGTCATGCAGCTTATGATTTTAAAAGCACTCTCAGATGTTCTAACGAATAATGATGAATGGTAAAATTCGACTAAACTTATGTTTAGATGGTGCGTCTTTTCCGAACTTGCGGTAACGCGTCGTTGCTGCTTAATTTTTAACCATCCACTGCTGCCGGTTGCGTGGAGGCAGCGATTATTTTATTCATCTCGAGCTGCCGTTGCGCAAATCGCGGGCAACGGCCAATGTTCGGGTGAAATACAATGTCTTCGTCGGTTGTTGCTGGAACCGTTCCGTCCGGATCGGGGTCGTGGTTTTCGCATTTCAAGGCTACGCTTGTTCTCGGAATTCCTCTTATTGGCGCGCAGCTCGCGCAACTTGGCATCCATACCACCGATATGGTGATCGTCGGTCAGCTGGGGGCTGAGAAGCTCGCGGCGATGGTGCTGGCCGGGCAGTTCTTTTTTGTCGTCTTTATTTTTGGTACGGGCTTCTCTGTCGCGGTTGTGCCCATGGTGGCGCAGGCTTACGGACAAGGCGATGCAACATCTGCGCGCCGCTCGCTGCGCATGGGCATGTGGGTGGCGATCGCCTACTGGCTTCTGACGCTGCCGATCTTCATGAACGCCGAGCGGATTCTGGTTGCGCTCGGGCAGAACCCGGATGTGGCGTCGCTGACGGGCCATTATCTCGCCATCGCCAAGTTCGGCCTGCTGCCGGCACTGCTGTTTTATGTGCTGCGCGGCCTTGTCAGCGCCATCGGCCGGGCAGGCATCATTCTTTATGCCACCATCATCATGCTGGTGATGAATGGTATACTGGCTTATGCGCTGGTTTTTGGCCATTTCGGCCTACCCGCCATGGGCATGAATGGCGCGGCCGTCGTTGCTGTCATCGTCAACGCCTTCAGCTTCATCTTCATCGTCGCTTATGTGCAGACGCGGGAGGAAACGAAGAAATACGAGCTCTTCGTGCGCTTCTGGCGGCCGGACTGGCATGCGCTGTTTGAAGTGCTCCGTCTCGGCCTGCCGATCAGCATCACCATTCTTGCGGAGGTGACCCTGTTTGCGGCTGCCTCTATCCTGATGGGGCAGATCGGCACGGTGCAGCTTGCGGCCCACGGTATTGCCCTGCAGCTCGCCTCCATCGCCTTCATGATTCCGCTCGGTCTGTCTCAGGCGGCAACGGTTCGTGTGGGCGTAGCGCGGGGGCAGGGGGATTTCAGGAATCTCATCCGTGCCTCGATCATGATCTATGCCATTGCCTGCGGCATCGCCATCTGCGGCGGCATCCTGTTTGCGGCGGTGCCGGAATTTCTGGCGAAGTGGTTCCTTGATCCGAAATTGCCGGAAGCCGCGGAAGTTCTCGCTTATGCCAGCAGCCTCGTGGTGATCGCCGGCATCTTCCAGCTGGTGGATGGCATTCAGGCGGTCACGGCGGGCCTGCTGCGCGGGTTGAAGGATGCGCGCATTCCGGCGATGCTGGCGTTGATTTCCTATTGGCCGATCGGGCTGGCGCTTGCCTGGACCCTGGCTTTCCCGCTCGGCTTTGGTGGGCGCGGCGTCTGGTTCGGCTTCGTGATCGGTCTTTCGACAGCCGCGGTTCTTCTCACCATCCGCTTTGTGCTCTTGGTGAAGCGTGAAATGAAAACGGCCCGCTGAGAAGCGGGCCGCATGTAACGTCTGGATTGGAAAAGTATCAGCGCTCGGCGAGCGCTGCCTCACCCTTCTTCTCGCGCAGCAGGTTGACGAAGCGGCGGAAGAGATAGTGGCTGTCCTGCGGGCCCGGCGATGCTTCCGGGTGGTGCTGCACCGAGAAGACCGGTTTGCCAGTAATGCGCAGGCCGCAATTGGTGCCGTCGAACAGCGAGATATGGGTCTCTTCGACGCCTTCGGGCAACGACTTGGTGTCGACCGCAAAGCCGTGGTTCATCGAGACGATTTCAACCTTGCCGGTCGTAAAGTCCTTGACCGGATGGTTTGCGCCGTGATGGCCCTGATGCATCTTTTCGGTCTTGGCGCCAACGGCAAGGCCGAGCATCTGGTGTCCGAGGCAGATGCCGAATATCGGCAGATCGGTCTTGATGAGGTTCTGGATGACGGGAACGGCATACTCGCCCGTTGCGGCCGGGTCTCCGGGGCCGTTGGACAGGAACACGCCATCCGGCTTCAGCGCCATGATGTCTTCAGCCGAGGTCTGTGCCGGAACGACTGTGACCTTGCAATCGAGACCGGCAAACAGGCGCAGGATGTTGCGCTTGACGCCGAAATCGACGCAGACAACATGATATTTCGCATCGGCTTCGCCGAGCGTTCCATAGCCCTTGTTCCAGACCCACGGCGTTTCGGCCCAGGTGGAGGACTGGCCGGAGGTGGCTTCGATGGCGAGATCGAGGCCCACAAGGCCGCTCCACGCCTTGGCTTCCGCTTTCAGCGCGTCGATATCGAAGACGCCGTTCGGATCATGGGCGATAACGGCGTTAGGTGCGCCGTTTTCGCGGATCCATGCCGTCAGGGCGCGCGTATCGATGCCGCAGAGGCCGATAACGCCGCGGGCCTTCAGCCAGGCATCCAGATGCTTGACGGCACGGAAGTTCGAGGGGTCGGTGATGTCAGCCTTGAAGATGACGCCGACAGCACCACGGCGGGCGGCGGGCGTCAGGTCTTCGATGTCTTCCTCATTGGTGCCGACATTGCCGATATGCGGGAAGGTGAAGGTGACGATCTGGCCGAGATAGGAGGGGTCGGTGAGGATTTCCTCGTAACCTGTCAGCGCCGTGTTGAAGCAGACCTCGGCCTGAACCTTGCCGGTCGCGCCGATGCCGGTTCCTTCAATCACCGTGCCATCGGCAAGAACAAGCATTGCAGTCGGTTTGCGGGTAGTCCAGGGCGCTGTCTCGGTCATCTCGTTCCGTTTCTGCCGCTTCGCACCCCGCCTCTTGAAAGGCAGGGGGTAAGGGGCCATTTTTGTCGCAGGCTTCGTGACATAAAGGGGCGCGCGATAAAGCTCGCGTTCCGACCCTTCGTTAAAATCTCGTGCAGGTGCCGGAAAATAACGAAAGCAGCCCAAGCGGTCAACCGCAGGGCCAAGATTTACGCGGATTTAAGCTGCCGTAGATTCAAGGGCTTATGCAATTGATTTGCTTGAGCGTGTTTGCTCGTTTATGTCGTTGCGAAAAATAAGGCGGAAAGTTTCCGTATCAGGAAGCTTGATAGCGGGCTTTCCCAAGGAGAAGAAAAATGCTGCGCGACGTGTTCGCTAATAGTTTGAAGGATGCGCTGAAGGCTCGTGACGCCAGACGCACATCGACCGTGCGTCTCATCCAGACGGCCATCAAGGATCGCGATATCGCCAATCGCGGCGTGGGCAAGGACCCCGTCAGCGACGAGGACATCATGCAGATCCTGACAAAGATGGTCAAACAGCGCGAGGAATCCGCTGCCATCTACGAGGGCGCGGGCCGTCCCGAGCTTGCCGCTCAGGAGCGCGAGGAAATCGTCATCATCAAGGAATTCATGCCGGAAGAAATCCCGGCCGAAAAGGTGCGCGAACTCTGCCAGGCAGTCATTACTGAGACCGGTGCTTCCGGCCTGCGTGACATGGGCAAGTGCATGAACACGCTGAAAGAGCGCTATCCCGGCCAGATCGACTTTGCGAAAGCCTCGGGCGTCGTGAAGGAACTGCTGAAGTAAGTTCGGCATTGGCGGAAAAAGTAAAGGCAGGGCAGATGTGGGCTGCCCTGCCTTTTTTCTGTCGACGAAAATGCACTCCGGCGGATCAGAATGCTCACAAGCGCAGGCTTTTTCGGGGGGACGTGCCTGCGGTGCGTCGGCAGATTTCTGTGAAATCGTTGCTTCGACTGTGATTATGGTTGTACACCGCCCAGACACACCGCTCAAATTACAAAAACATAATTTTTAGTGATGCTGCAGCGCCACAAATTTGCCAGAAGCGAGCGCGAAGGCGTTGCCATCTTTCGTGCCGCCCTGTGAATAACGGGTATAGTGGCTGTTAGCCTGTTCCAAGGGTTGGTACTGGCGCCATTCCGCGCTTATATGGAAGACTGGCCTCGAACAGGTAACCCATGCGCTTTTCCAATTCTTTCCTCGATGAGATACGCGACCGCGTGCACATCTCCGATGTGATCGGTCGACGTGTGTCATGGGATAAGAAGAAGACCAACACGTCGCGTGGAGATTATTGGGCCTGCTGCCCGTTCCACGGCGAGAAAAGCCCGAGTTTTCACTGCGAGGACCGCAAGGGCCGCTATCATTGCTTCGGCTGTGGCGTATCGGGCGATCATTTCCGCTTTCTGACGGAGCTCGAGGGTTTAAGTTTCCCCGAGGCCGTGCAGCAGGTTGCCGACATGGCAGGCATCCCCATGCCGCAGCCTGATCCCCAGGCGGAAAAGCGGGAGCGCGAGCGTACCTCGCTGCAGGACGTCATGGAAATGGCGACGCTGTTCTTTCAGGATCAGCTGCAAACGGCGCTTGGCGCGCGAGCGCGGGCCTATCTGCGTGATCGCGGGCTGACGGGGCGCACCATCGAGACCTTTCGGTTGGGTTATGCGCCCGACAGTCGCAACGCACTGAAGGAACATCTGGCAAGCAAGGGCGTCCCCAAGGAGCAGATGGAAGCCTGCGGGCTGGTGGTGCATGAAAACGTGCCGGTCTCTTACGACCGGTTTCGTGACCGCATCATGTTTCCGATCCTGTCATCGCGGGAAAAGGTGATCGCCTTTGGCGGTCGCGCGATGGCCGCGGATGCGGTGGCAAAGTATCTCAATTCCAATGAGACCGAGCTGTTTCACAAGGGCAATGTTCTCTACAATTTTTCGCGGGCGCGCCGTGCATCGCAGGCGGCCGGCGGCACGGTCATCGCCGTCGAAGGGTATATGGATGTCATCGCGCTTTACCAGGCCGGTGTCGAAAATGCCGTTGCCCCGCTCGGCACTGCGCTGACCGAAAGCCAGCTCGACCTGCTCTGGAAGATGTCGCCGCAGCCAATTCTTTGCTTCGATGGCGATGGTGCGGGCATTCGCGCCGCCAACCGTGCGGCCGACCTCGCCTTGCCGCATATCAAGCCGGATCGCTCCGTCAGCTTCGCGCTGCTGCCTGACGGCAAGGACCCGGACGATCTCGTGCGGCTGGAAGGCCGTGCGCCGTTTGACCGGGTGCTGTCGGAAGCAAAGCCGCTCGCCGCGATGATCTGGAGCCGCGAGACATCGGGCGTCACTTTCGATACGCCGGAAAAGCGTGCCCAGCTTGAAAGCCGGCTGCGGCAGATCGTTGCCGTCATCGGCGATGAAACGGTGCGCCGGTTCTATCAGCAGGACATGCGAGACAGGCTGAACGGCTTCTTCCAGCCACGTTTTCAGCAGGGCGGAGCCCAGACAGGCAATTTCCGTCGGAACGGCGCACAACCGGCGGGCCGCGGTTTCCAGCGCAATGCGCCGGGAAGGGGCGGAGCGATGGCCGCGCCGGCCAGCAGCATTTCGGACCGGCTGGCGCAATCCGGCCTCGTCAGGGGATACCAGACCAAGCCGTCCCTGCGGGAAAGCGTTCTCGCCATTACCATTGTCAACCATCCCGAACTGCTGCTCGAGGAATATGACGAGATCGCCGCCATCGACTACGAGAACCGCGATCTTCAACGGCTGTGGTCATCGGTGCTTACCTATGCAGCCGAAAACGCAGCGGAAATTTCACGTGCATCGCTCATCGAGCGGCTGTCCCAGCAGGGTTTTGAGCCGCTTCTGAAAGCGATGGACCAGCAGGTGCGCAACGCCCGTCTGTGGACGGCAACCGAGCAGGCCGCAATGGAAGATGCGCGCGAGGGATATGTGCAGGCACTTTCGTTGCACAAGCGGACTAAGTCCCTGCTGTGGCAGAAGCGTGAACTGGAGCGGGAAATCGCCGAAGCGACGGACGACGAACGTGGCACGCTTTTGGTGCGGGCGTTGGCTGAGGTGCAACTGGAGATCGGTCGCATGGAAAATCAGGAGGCTATCATCGACGGTTTCGGCGTCATGTCCGGCCGGGTGAAGGGACCGGCTTTTGGCCACGGCTGACCTGCGCCGAGAATTGAACGGCCAATGGGGTTGCCTTTTGCGGCCAGCATCCTAAATAGGGGATAGTTTGGTGATAACCCGCAAAATGCGGCTCTTTTTAATAATTCCGCGGCTGTCTCGCCTTCAAAGGCTTGACGGGGCGGGAAATAGCGGGAATCACCAATTCAGGAAAAGTAAGGTGGAATGAGCCTTGGCGGATAGAAGTTGCATGAGCAAGCATTTCCGGGTGCACCGTCTTTGCATTCTGCCTGAGGCTGCCGTGGTTAATCGGCAATTAAAGATCACTCCGTTAGGTGTCTGACAGTGATTCGCGGCAAAACGCTGTATGCTCATGGGGCGGACGGCGATGCGGCGGAACAGGTGTTAGCGTCAGGGAAAGCGACGAGATAGATGGCAACCAAAGTCAAAGAAAACGAAGAAGCAGAAAACGAACGCGACGGTGCGACGGATGGCCCGCTTCTCGACCTTTCGGATGACGCAGTCAAAAAAATGATCAAGGCCGCCAAGAAGCGCGGCTATGTGACCATGGACGAATTGAATGAAGTTCTTCCGTCCGATCAGGTTGATCCTGACCGGATTGAAGACATCATGGCCATGCTGTCGGAAATGGGCATCAACGTCATCGAAGACGAGGACGCAGAAGAAGCCGCCGCCAGCGACGATGACAGCGATTCCGAAAGTGACGATTCCGAGGGTGGCGAACTTGCGCCCTCCGGCGGCACCGCACTTGCGACCGCCAAGAAGAAAGAACCGACCGACCGTACCGATGACCCGGTGCGCATGTATCTGCGCGAAATGGGTTCCGTGGAGCTTCTGTCGCGCGAAGGCGAAATCGCCATCGCCAAGCGCATCGAGGCCGGCCGCGAAACGATGATTTCGGGCCTGTGCGAAAGCCCGCTGACGTTCCAGGCGCTGATCATCTGGCGCGACGAACTCAACGAAGGCACGACGCTGCTGCGCGAGATCATCGATCTCGAAACGACCTATTCCGGCCCGGAAGCCAAGGCTGCGCCGCAGTTCCAGAGCCCGGAAAAAATCGAGGCTGATCGCAAGGCTGCCGAAGAGAAGGAAAAGACCCGCAAGCTGCGCGCGCCGACCGGCGACGAGGATGTGACGGACGTGGGTGGCGACGGCCTGCCGCCGGAAGAGGAAGAAGAGGACGACGACGAGTCCAACCTTTCGCTTGCTGCGATGGAAGCCGAACTGCGCCCGCAGGTCATGGAAACGCTCGACACCATCGCCGATACCTACAAGAAGCTGCGCAAGCTTCAGGATCAGCAGGTGGAGGCACGCCTTGCCTGCACGGGCACGCTCTCTTCCGGCCAGGAACGCCGTTACAAGGAACTGAAGGATCAGCTGATCACGGCCGTGAAGTCGCTGTCGCTGAACCAGAACCGCATCGACAGCCTTGTCGAGCAGCTCTATGACATTTCCAAGCGCCTGATGCAGAACGAAGGCCGTCTGCTGCGCCTTGCCGAATCCTACGGCGTCAAGCGCGACAGCTTCCTCGAGCAGTATCACGGTGCGGAACTCGATCCGAACTGGATGAAGTCGATCGCCAATCTGGCCGCTCGTGGCTGGAAAGAATTCGCGCGCGAAGAAAGCAACACGATCCGGGAAATCCGCCAGGAAATCCAGAACCTCTCCACGGAAACCGGCATCTCCATCGCCGAATTCCGCCGCATCGTTTCGATGGTGCAGAAGGGCGAACGCGAAGCGCGCATCGCCAAGAAGGAGATGGTCGAGGCCAACCTGCGTCTCGTGATCTCGATTGCGAAGAAGTACACCAACCGCGGCCTGCAGTTCCTCGATCTCATTCAGGAAGGCAATATCGGCCTGATGAAGGCGGTGGACAAGTTTGAATACCGTCGTGGTTACAAGTTCTCGACCTATGCGACGTGGTGGATCAGGCAGGCAATTACCCGCTCGATTGCCGACCAGGCCCGCACGATCCGTATTCCGGTGCACATGATCGAAACGATCAACAAGATCGTTCGTACCTCGCGCCAGATGCTGCACGAGATCGGCCGCGAGCCGACCCCGGAAGAGCTGGCCGAGAAGCTGGCCATGCCGCTGGAAAAGGTTCGCAAGGTTCTGAAGATCGCCAAGGAGCCGATCTCGCTCGAAACCCCCGTGGGCGACGAAGAGGATTCGCATCTCGGCGACTTCATCGAAGACAAGAATGCGCTGCTGCCGATCGACGCCGCCATTCAGGCAAACCTGCGCGAGACGACGACCCGCGTTCTGGCGTCGCTGACGCCGCGTGAAGAACGCGTTCTGCGCATGCGCTTCGGCATTGGCATGAACACGGACCACACGCTTGAAGAGGTTGGCCAGCAGTTCTCGGTTACCCGCGAGCGTATCCGTCAGATCGAGGCGAAGGCGCTGCGCAAGCTGAAGCATCCGAGCCGCTCGAGAAAGCTCCGCAGCTTCCTCGACAGCTAAGCTTTTGGCTTTATCAAAAAATGGAACCCGGTCAGTCGGCTCTGGCCGGGTTTTTTATTTCCCGCGCTGGCGAAGTCTGCGACAAGCCTTATGTGTGAACGTGAGCATGTCGTTTTGATGGACGTGCTCAGCCTCGATTTGGTTCGATGAGATGCAACAGGTTTCGGCAGGCAGGTGGCGACGCGGAGGATGGGCTGTGCCCGTCTCGGTATTGCTGCATCTTGCGATTGTCGCGCTGTTCTTTTTTCAATTGCCGGAGCGGATAGCCGAACCGCAGGAGCCTGAGAGCGTCAGCGTCGAACTGGTGCCGCCGCCGGAGGAAAAAAAGCAGGAGGAACCCCCGCCGCCTGCTGCGCCTGCCGAAGAAGAAAAACCAAAACCGCCGCCACCACCGCCACCCCCACCGCCAAAGGCGGAGGCGGAGACGAAGCCGACACCGCAACCGCAAGCGACGCTACCGTCCATTGCAATGAGGCCGGAAGAGGCTCAGGCCGATCCCAAGGATAAGCCGGGCAAGACGGAGGAAACGGAAAAGCCGCAGCCATCATCGGACCCGGCGAGCCAGCCGGAGAAAAGTGCCGAGGAAAAGCCCGCGCCCCCCGCTGCCAACAGCGACCTCAAGGCTTCCGCCGAACAGGGGGAGATTGCGGTTTCTCCTGTGAAGGAGGAAACTCCACCGAAGGAGCCGCCTGTGCCGCAGGCAAAACCGGCAGAGGAAAAACCTTCCGAGGTCAAGGAAGACAAGCCGGCAAAACTTCCGGCCGCCAAGAACCTGCTGTCATCGGCTCTGCTAACACCGGCGCAGAGACGGCAGATGTTCGGCGATCTGCCGCCACGCCGCCGCATCGTGCAGCTTTGCAGCACGGAAGCGCTCGCGCAAATTCAGGGCGCCGGTTTTGCCGCTAGGGGCATGATTCCATATTCCGATACGGGCGGCAGGATTTCCGGCAATTCTCTCGACGCTTCTGGCGGTGCGTTCAACACAGGCAGCGGCTGGCACGACGTGTCGTTTCAGTGCGAGGTCGATTTGGAAAATTATGCGGTGACGGAGTTTCGATTCAAGATCGGCGAGGAAATAAGCCGTGAAGACGTGAAGAAGCGAGGCTTTGCGCAGTTTCAGTGAAGGCGCATTTTCTCAGCTTTGACCATCGCAGGCTGGTCCTGCGGCTTTCGTGTTGTCTCTTGGCTTCTCCCCAACGCCCTTGACAGAATAAGATATTCGAAAGGTCGCAAATCCTCGCCGCGAGCTCGGAGAGGACTCCGTTTTTATACCCGCTCAATATCTCCGACCAGAACCGCAATACCCGCCATCAGCGCGCCCTCGTCATAGGGCTTCCTGATCACTGGCACGGTCCCAAATTCATCCGGCACCATGCTGCCATCGGCGTAACCGGTGGCGAACATGAACGGGATGCCTCGGTGGTAAAGTTCGCGGGCAACGGGGATCGAGGTGTCGCTACCGAGATTGATGTCGAGAATGGCGACATCAGGGACATAGGTTTTCAGCTTCTCGATCGCCATCGCTGACGAGGTCGCGGTTTCGATCGTCCTGATGCCGTTATCCTCCAGCATGTTCTCGACGTCCATGGCGATCAGCATCTGATCTTCGACAAGTAAGACTTTCAACGGCTCCTCCCGATTATAGCGCCTGGGCTGCGATGCGGGCTCATTCTCCGCTGGCGTGTCGGCTGTTGTCGTGGCCGACGAGACGTGACGGAAAGGCAGGAGAATTTCCGCCTCAAGCCCATCCTGCAGGTAACGCAAGGTGCTGCGCCCGCCGAGATCGTAGGGAATGCTGCGGCTGATGAGCGCCGTGCCGAAACCGGCGCGGGATGGCGTCGGCAGTTTTCTTGGCAGGATTTCCCGCCACTCAATCTCGCAGTCGCGGTTCTCTGTGATCTGCCAGCGCACATGCAATTGCCCGCCGTTTTGCGACAGCGCGCCATATTTGGCGGCATTCGTCGCCAGTTCGTGCAAGACCAGCGCCATGACGGAGAAAGCGCGGGAATCGAGCGTGACCTGGGGGCCTTCCAGATTGACCGTGGTTTCGGGAGACCGATGCGGCGAGAGCTCAGCCTCGAGAAGGTCGCGCAGGGCACCGCCACCTTCGCCGCGAATGATCTGATCGTGTGCAAAGGACAGCGCCTGAATGCGCCCTTTCAGCGCCGTCACATATTCCTGAAGCGTCTTTCCTTCCTGCGAGGGATTGCCTACCAGCGATTTGATGATGGCGAGGACGTTCTTGACGCGGTGGTTGAGCTCTTCATTCAGCATGCGCTGGCGAACTTCCGCGCGTTCTCTTTCGCCGGCCATGAGTTCGCTGTGATGAAAGGCAACTTCGACCAGCGCTATTCTGGCTGCCTCGGCGATTTCCCGGTCGTCCTCCGACCAAGGCTGCGCCTGCAAACGCACTGTCTCTTTCCAGATCGCAAAGCTTTTGCGAGGCGTCAGACGATCGCCCATCGGGCCGCTTTCATATTGTTTTTCCGGATTGCCTGCCCAGTTCAGGTTCTGCACGATCTCCTTGCGGAAGAACAGCAGGTAGTCGTCCTTGACCTGTGAGAGGGGAATGGCGAGCATGCCTGCAGCCGTGCCAGCATAGAGTTCCGCTTCCGGTATGGCATGCGACAGCGCATGGGTCGCCCACACCTTGCCTTCGGATGCGGAGGCGGCGAAACGCACCAATCTCGGGATGACGTCCTGGGGCGGCGTAGCCCCATGGCCGTGCCAGTTGTTTCCCACCCAGAGGCCGACGCCGTCGCACGGCATCAGATCGGCAAAATCCTGGAAACTGTCGATCAGCAGTTCTTCGATATTGGCGTGATGGGCAGCAAGGCGCAGAAACCGATCAAGCGCCGCATGGGCGCGGTTGATGGTATCGAGCCGGCGCTTCTGCTTCAGGACCTGCAGATGCATGGAGAAAAATTCCCCGAACATCTCCGCTGCGATCCTGACCGGCATGGAGAGCACACGCGGCGAATAATGGTGGCACGCGATCAGGCCCCACAGGGCACCGTCGACGATCACCGAAATGGACATGGAAGCGCCCACGCCCATATTGCGCAGATATTCGCAATGAATGGGAGAGACGCTGCGCAGATGCGCGTAAGAGAGATCGAGCGGCTCACCGGAGGCATCGATGGCGGGCAGAACCGCGACGCGGGCACCGCTCGCATCGGAAATGATGCGCAACGTGTTTTTCAGATAAAGCGCGCGTGCCTGTTGGGGTATGTCGCCGGCGGGGAAATATTGCCCGAGGAAGCTTTCCAATTCCGGCTGCTTTGCCTCCGACACGACTTTGCCGGAGCCATCCTCTTCAAAACGATAGATCATCACCCGGTCATAACCGAGCGTTGCCTTGATGAGTCGGGTCGTTCGGGAGATCAGGCTTTCGACGCTATCGGCCTCGCGAATGCGGTCTACCATCTTGCGCGCGGTGCCAAGCGGCTGCGTCTCGCCTCTGGACGGTTCAAACTCAACGATTGTCGTGGATTTATAGCGATGCAGCGCGATGTCGAAACTGCGGCCATTCTCCAGTTTCGTGGCAGGCAACATGGCGGGGCGCGTCGTCCTGCCGGTGACGGTGAGGGCGTTGCGAAGATCGTGGACAAGTTTCTTGCCAAGCACCTCTTCGGCGGTTTTGCCGTTTATATCACCCTCGATTCCAAGCACGTCGCGACAGTTCTCGGAGTGTCGAACGACGACGCGCATGCCATTATCGCAGGCAATGAGACAGCCGTGCGGTTGGATATAGCCTGGTATGTGGATAGGTTCGCGATCGCAGTTGGTCAGGTCTAGTCGGTCATCACTGGGCGCCATCTATCAGTCTTTCGCGGCCAGTGCGGGCGAGCGGCCAAGACATGGCTCTTGCTCAGGGTAAAGGAAGCCAAAATCATTCATTCTAATGGGTCTGCCCTTCCTCGATTTGCAACTATTAACGGTCTTCGTTGTTCTGGAATTCAGACGCCGCAGCTGCGTTACTTATGTATCCCTAGCGATGCCAGACACAATTTGACATAGCAAAACGGCGGAAATGCTAATTTTGTTCCGACTAAAAGAGAGAAAAGATGTGCCGCAAAAGAAAATAACCATCGCGACGCGCGGACAGGGTCTTTACGAGTTCACCCACCAGGCAAACGAGCTGGTAGGGGAAGCAGGCCTCGATGAAGGGCTGCTGACGATCTTCGTTCGGCACACATCCTGCTCGCTGCTTATACAGGAAAACGCCGACCCGGATGTTCAGCGTGATCTCCTGTCCTATTTTTCCAGACTTGTACCGCCTTCCGATGACCCTTCCATGCGTTGGGTCATCCACACGCTTGAAGGCCCCGATGACATGCCTGCCCACATCAAATCGGCGCTGACGACGGTTTCGATCGGTGTGCCGATCAGCGGTGGCCGGCTGGTGCTGGGCACCTGGCAGGGGATTTATCTGTTCGAACATCGTGACCAACCGCATCGGCGGGAGATTGTGTTGCATATCTCTGCCTGATCTCTGGATCGGATTGAGGCTTTCGGCATTAAGCACCCTGAACGCCTGCTGAACATTCGGTTCTGCTGATATTCAGATGGGCGATCCTAATGTCGCATCAATCGCCGGGGAGGTTCTCCTGTCGGCGTAGAAACAAATGGAGTGAATTCATGTTCAGCACCTTTGCAAAAGCCGGCCTGGCTGCTCTGATCGCCCTTGGCGGTATCTCTTTTACCGCTCCGGCTGCTTCTGCCGCCTCGGATGTCCAGCTGCGCGTTCAGGTTCGTGATGGTTATGGCCATGGTCAGGGCTGGGGTCGCCCGGGTCGCCCGAACCGCGGTTGTGCGCCGTGGCTCGCTGAAGAAAAGGCAAGCCGCATGGGCATTCGCCGCGCACGTGTTGTCGATGTGTCGCCGCGCCGTGTCGTGGTCGCTGGCTTCGACCGTCATGGTCGTGACCGCGTCGTTTTTGCAAACGAGCGCGGCTGCCCCGTCATTCGCCGCTAACAGCCCTCAGTTTTCTAGACCTGCTGATATCCCCGTCGAGCAGAACGATTAAAAATGCCCCTCGCTTGTCCTGAAGGACAGGCGGGGGGCAATTCGTTTTCAGGAAGACGTTGCGCCGACGCGGAGGCAACGACGGGTGACACGATAGCGTGCCGCCCGCTCGTGCACTTACTGATCGAGAGCGAAGGTCACGTTCACGACGACGCTGTAGTTGTTCTCGCCGGAAGCAACGGGAACGCTATCGGCTTCCTTCATCATCGAAGCGCGCATCGCGCCTGCGGGCACCGGCATCGGGCGCTGCATGTTTTCGCTGATCTGGATGACACGGCCGAGTTTGACGCCTGCGGCTTCCGTCAGGGTTTTCGCCTTCGCCATGGCATCGGCAACCGCCAGTTTGCGGGCTTCCGTCACCGTTGCGTCCGGCTTGTCGTTGGTGAAGGTAATGTCGCCGCCCTGGTTGATGCCAAGTTTGACTGAGGTGTCGAGGATCGTGCCGAGTTTCTTCAGGTCCCGCACCCGAACCGTGAGCCCATTCGAGACCTGATAGCCTGTGATTTCAGGCGCGACGTAAACGCCGTCCTTCGGTTCATAATGTTTGTAGAGCGGCTGCACCGAGAAGTTGCTGGTCTGCAGGTCGCGGTCTTCAATGGCGGCGTCCTTGAGCGCTTTCAGAACGTCCGCCAGCGCCTTGGAATTCTCGGTGAGTGCCGCAGCGGCGGTCTCTGCCTGCTTGACGACGCTGAATGACAGGATCGCCATATCGGGAGCGATGGCCGCCTGACCTTCACCGGAAACACTGATGGTGGCTTCGCGCGGGTTGGCCTCCTGCGCAGATACCTGGGCGGCAAGCGGCATGATGGCTGCTGCTGTCATTGCGGTGAGCGCGAAAAGGCGGGCCGTTTTGGTCTTCATGGTGTTTCCTCTATGATTGAGTCCCTGCGACGGGTATTGCCTCAGATTGTGTAGCGAATGCGGCGGGATCGCTCTTGGCAGGCATGATTGGCTTGTCGGGCTCAAAAAATTGCGTTAGAGCGTGACCCACCGGATTCGAACCATTGCGGACCGGTGGTTTCGGACGAGTTTTTCCGGAAAGGGCCTGTAGCTCAATGGTTAGAGCCGGCGGCTCATAACCGCTTGGTTGGGGGTTCGAGTCCCTCCGGGCCCACCAATTTACTTTTGAACACAATCGCTTATGAAGAATGCTCTGACGATTGCGGCTTTGCGACGCGTCGTGTCTCGTCTGGAGTTCGTCTGGCTTGCGCCGAGGGCAAGCCAGACTGACAGGTGTTTGGGATCAGTCGCAGACCCGCATGCTTTCCGTATGCCACCCGCCATCATAGGAATTGGGCACACGCCGGTCTTCGAACCAGCAGCGCGGCGGGGGCGGCGGTGGCGGTTCATAGTAGCGGGGGCCGCCGTTGCCGTTGGCGATTGCGCCGCC